>JAFAUE010000004.1 GCA_019243475.1 Acidobacteriota bacterium
GCGCGATGCGGATATGCCGCCGGACCGAGCGCAGGCGCGCCTACCGGAGCCGCGTAGAACGAAAGCACAGTCTTCTCGCTAAGCTTGTAGTCATACAGCGCCGCTACCTCCATGAAGAAGTTGTGCGGATGCTGGCCATCGACGATCGGCTTGCCGAACACCGTTTCGCCCTGTTGAAAGAGAATCGGGTACTGCCGCTGTGTGACCGTCGCCGGTTCCAGGCTCAGCATGGTACGCAGCGTAAGTGTTCCCCGTCTCAAGCGGCGCTGGGCCATCGGCATAATCCAATTTGGGGAAAACAGCTTGTCCCGTGCGCGCGGGCCGCTCTGCTGAATGTCGGCGAGGAAGGCAATGCCGTGCAGCATGAACAACCAGCGGCCGCGGCCTGCCATGATCATCTCGGTGGCTGTGGACGCGGGCTCGGCATCGGTTCCCGACGTCGAATGCTGAAGCTCAAGGCCAATCAGCGAATCTGAGCTCATCACCATGCTGCCATGCATGGCGGACATAGCCTGATTGTCTTCGGATTGCGGAGGAACATCTTGTCCCAAAGCGGGAATGAGGAATGCGAGAAGGAGAAAGGATGGAAGCACTTTGTGAAGGATTGGACGAACAGAATCGCACGTGGTCAACACGGAGCTCACGAAGTTCCTGTGTCCTGCCTGAGTCTGTGAAATGACGTGGGGCTTCGCTCTCAATTATGCCTGCAGATTCCTCACGCCTACACCTGCAGCACGTCACCTTCGCGCGCGACCACAATGTAAAGCACCGGATTCAGAAAGAAACCGAGTATCAAACGCGAAATCAGGCCGGTGACGATCACAATCGCGAACGGTTTCTGCGTATCCGAGCCGATTCCGGTGGATAGCGCAGCCGGCAGCAGGCCGAAGCAAGCCACCAGCGCCGTCATCATAATGGGACGCAAACGCAGCAGCGAGGCTTCTCGCGTCGCCGTTCGTATGTCCATCCCCTGAAGCCGCAGCTTGTTGATGTACGAAACCAGGATGACCGCGGTTTGCACCGAAACTCCGAGAAGGGCCAATAAGCCCAAGCCGGAGGAGACGCTGAAAGGAGTATTGCTCAGTTTCTGCGCGATCAGCGCGCCGACCGGGACGGTGAGGACGACTCCGAGAGCGATGGAAATGGGAAATTTGAAATTCCCATAAAGGGCAAAGAGAATAAAGAAGATCAGCAAGATGGCCAGCGGGCCGATCAGTACCAGCTGATTTCTTGCCGCCACGTACTGGCTATACTCGCCGCCCCACTCGATTCTGTATCCCACCTGGGCGGGAATCTCTTTTTCAACTTTTGCGCGGGCCTCATTCACGGCGCGCGCCAGGTCGTGTCCTTCGATGCTGAATTGCACGCCGATGTAGCGCGAGTTGTTTTCGCGATAGATCATCGAAGCGCCGGTGGATTCCTGAATTTTGGCCAGCTGGCTCAGGGGAATCTGCTCTCCGTCCGGCGCACCGACTAGAAGATTTCCAATCTGCTCGGCGCTGCTGCGGAATTGCGGCTGCATGCGTACGACCAGGTCAAAAAGTTTTTCTCCCTGTACTACCTGCGTCGCGGCTTGTCCGCCAACCGCCGCCTGAATCACCGATTCGACATCGGCGACGTTGATTCCATAACGCGCGATCCGGTCGCGATCCACGTCGATCAGCAGGCTGGGCTGTCCCAGTTCGCGTACCACGGTGAGTTCAGTGAATCCGGGCGTTTCTTCGAGAATTTTCTTGATGCGCAGCGCTTTGTCCTGCAGCACCTGCAGATCAGGTCCGTAGATCTTTACCGCCAGCGCGCTCTTCAGTCCGGTGAGCGCTTCATCGACGGCATCTTCCGCCGGCTGTGTGTAGTTGAAGATGATTCCCGGAAAGGTGATCAGCCGTTGATTGATGTCTTCCGTCAACTCGGCTTTGGTGTGCAGTTTCCCATTCCAGGACTTGTCGTTATAGGGCTTGAGGCCGACGTAGAACTCGCAGTTGTAGAAGCCGGTAGGATCGGTCCCGTCATCCGGCCGTCCCAATTCGGAACCAACCACCGTCACCTGCGGATACGACATGAGGATCTTGCGGATCTGCGGAGCGATCTTGCCGGCCTCTTCAAACGAGATGGTGTAGGGCATGGTGGCCCGAACCCAGAGAGCGCCTTCATCCAGGTGCGGCATGAATTCGCCGCCGATGAACGGCACCAGCAGCGTGGAGAGCGCGAAGATCACCACGCAGATCCAGATCGTCGCCCAAACATGATCGAGGCACCAGTCGAGCTGCTGCGCGTAGCGTACTTTCACCCAGTCGTAATACTTGTTGGCGCGCTCGCGCAGTCCTTGTTTGAACCAGAGAGACGCCAGCGCTGGAACCAGCGTCAACGTCAGGATGAGCGCGCCGACAAGACCGTACGACATGGTGTCCGCCATCGGGTGAAACAGCTTGCCGGAAGGCCCGCTCAAGGCATAAATGGGAAGGAAGCCGGAGATGATGACCGCTACCGAGTAGAAGATCGGACGATCGACATCGCGCGCCGCCGCGATGATCACGTCGGTAAGCCGATACTCCCGGCCGGCGTGCTCGGCGAGCTCGCGGTAGATGTTCTCCATCATCACCACGGTGCCGTCGATGAGGATTCCAAAATCAATGGCGCCGATCGAGAGCAGGTTTGCGGGAATGCCTTCGGCATGCAGCAGCACAAAAGCAAACAGCAGACTCAAGGGAATCGTGAGCGCGACGATGATGGCGGCGCGCACGTTCACGAGAAAAAATATGAGGACGATCAGCACGAAAATCATGCCGCGCAGCAGATTGTCTTCCACCGTCTTGGTGGTGAGCGCGATCAGGTCGCTGCGATCGTAGAAAGGACGAATCTTTACGTCTTTCGGGAGAACGGTACTGTTTAGGGTCTCAGTCTCCTGCTCGACGCGCTTCAGCACTTCCTGCGCCTGCTCTCCGCGGCGCATGAGGATCACACCTTCTACCGCGTCGTCGTTCTGCTGGAAACCGAATTCGCCCAATCTCGGCGCGTACCCGACGGTGACGTCGCCAATATCCTTGACGCGGATCGGCGTGCCCTTGTTGCTGCCAACCAGGACATTGCCGATATCGCTCTGGTCGCGCAGCAAGCCGAGACCGCGCACGTAAAAGAACTGGCCGCCCTGAGAATAGAATCCGCCGCCCGCATTGGAATTGTTTGCCGCCAGAGCGGTCACCACCTGCGGCACCGTGATGTGGTATCCGTAAATCCGCGCCGGATCGAGCAGGACCTGGTACTGCATGGTTGTGCCGCCAAATCCCGAATCGTCCGCCACGCCAGGCACGGCTTTATAGGCGCGCTGCAAGGTCCAGTCTTCAATGACCTTCAGCTCCTGCGGGCTGCGGTCTGGACTTTCGAGGACATAGCGGTACACCAGTCCGCTGGGACTGAACAGCGGCGCCATGCTCGGAGTGACGCCGGTGGGAAGCGTCGCCTCTCCGAGCCGCTGGAACACTACCTGGCGCGCCCAGTAATCGTCGATCCGGTCCTCGAAAGTGAGGCGGACGTCGGAGAGCCCATAAAGGGAAATCGAACGCATCACCACCAGATTGGGAATGCCATTCAGCGCCAGCTCGAGCTGCAGCGTGACCTGCCGCTCCATCTCTTCGGCGGCGTGCCCCTGCCACTGGGTGATGATCTCCACCATGGGCGGAGAGAGGTCGGGATATGCGTCCACCGGCATGCGCTCGAACGAGATCACGCCGGCAACAATCAGCATGGCCGTGAGCACAAAGACAAGGAAGCGATTGCCGACCGCGAATTGAACGATGCGATGGATCATGAAGCTGGCTGCGAGACTGGCTCGAAGGGCGCGCAGATCAACGTCGGAACCGTTCCCGATAGGGAATGGGTAAGGCCAGGGTCACCGTGAGGGCATAATTGCCTAACCCATTCGCTACCGCGAACGGTTCCGACACGCTGCTCAACCCGAAATGGAACTGGCATTTTCAGTTCAGCTCTCAGTACTGCTGCAGGGTATTCGCGAACTGCAGGAACACCGCGCCTTGAGCGACGACCTGATCGCCGGGCTTCAGGCCGCTGGTCACCTGCGTGCGTCCGCCGATGCTCTGTCCGATTGCGATCTGCCGCTGCGCAAACTGGTTTTGTCCGGCGCTCACGTAAACGAACGGCTCGTTCTGTGCGTTGCGTAGCACTGCCGAATCGGGAACGGCGAGCGCGTTCTTGATCGTTCCCGCCAGCACGGTTGCGCTCACGTACATATCCTTCTTCAGCTTCTCGCCGGGATTTTCCGTCACAATGCGCGCCTGCAGCGTGCGCGACGTCGGATCGAGCGCGGCGGCGATGTAGGAAATCTTGCCGCTGAACTTCTGCGGATACGCGTCGGTTTGAATGGTCACCGGGTCTCCGATGCGAACGTCTGCGAGGTCGTTCTGATAGACGTTCACGATCACCCACACTGTGCTCATGTCGGAGATGGTGAAGCACTGCGTCTGTCCGGCTTGGATCAGCTGGCCGGGCGCGACGGTCTGATCGACCACTTCACCGGTTATGGGAGCAAGCACCGGCAGCTCGGGCGCGACGGTGGTCTTGAGGGCCGCCTGCGGATCTTTTACGCCGAGAATGCGCAGAGACTGCTCCGATGTCTGCAGGTCGGCCTGTGCCTGTGTGCGCGCCGCCTCCGCATCCAGCAAGTCCTTCTCGGCAATTGCGTGGTGTTGGTAAAGATCCTGCGCGCGGGAAAAATTCTTGTCGGCAACGTTGAACGCCGATTGCGCCTTGAGATAAGTGGCGCGCAACTGCGAATAGTCCGGACTGCTCACGTAGAGCATCGGCTGTCCGCGCTGGACATGGTTGCCCGGCACCACGGCGATCCGAGCTACCGGCCCGCCGACAGCGGAAATTACCGGAGTAGTTTTGAAGGCGTTGTAATTGACTGTGCCCGTGAGGCGCAGCATGCGCTGTAATTCCACCGGCTGTACGTTGTAGAGCTCGACGTGAGACAACTGATCGGCGGGCACAGTGAAGAGGCCTGCGGTGGACTTCGCTGCCTGCTGTTCCGTTTTGGCCTGTTCGCGTCCGCAGCCGATCCAGGCAGAAAGCGAGAACAGAAAAAGAATCGCAACGGCCAGCCGGATCGCCGGTTTCGGCTTCAGTGTGATCATGGCAGGCTCCTCGTGCCGACTGCTTGCTTGAGTTGTTCGAGCGCAAGCATGTAGGCAGCTACGGCCTGGTGGTATCCGAGCTGCGTAGCCCGGTAACTTCGTTCAGCGTCGAGAAAATCCAGCAGACTGGCCGCGCCGCGCTGATACGCATAGGCGCTGATATCGCGCGAATCCTGCGACTGCTTGAGATAGCCGTTCACGTAAAGCTGCACGATCTTCTGATTGGTCTGCTGACTTTCATAGGCGTTGCGCACATCGGTGAGTACCGTCTCTTCGGCCTCGCGCGCGGTTTCGTCCGACTGGGTAATGGCGTAACGCGTGCGCGCGATCTCTCCCTGATTCCGATCGAAAATGGGAATCTCGATGCTGAACAGCAAGTCGCCCGTGTTGAGTCCGGCTACGTGGGAGTACTGGAAGGTGCTGCTCAAATCGCGCTTGCCATTTGCACGCGCGAGTTGGTACTGGCTTTTGGCGGCAGTCACTCCCAGCTGCGCAGCGCGCAAATCGGGACGCGAGGAGAGCGCCTTGGCCTGAAGATCGGCCAGACCTTCGCTTAACGGCTGATATTCCAATTGACCTTCAACGTCGTAGTCGGCCGAAACCGAGTCGTATCCAACCAGCTGCCGCAACGCAGCCAGCGCCTGCACGAGGCTGAGCTGTGCCTGGGAGATATCGGTCTGGAACTGGAGAAGCTGAAGCTGAATTTTGAGCAGATCACCTTCGCTAATCGCTCCGGCCTTGTATTGCTGCTGCGCGATATTGACGGTCTGCTGGAAGCTGTTGAGGTCCTGCTGTGCCAAATCGATATTGGCCTTGGCCTGCAACGCGTTGATGAACTGCTGGCTCACGTTGAAGACCAGGGCGCGTTCGGCATCGGCAACCTGGGAGCGGGTTACCGAAGTCTGGGCTCTGGCAGCTTCAATGCGGTGCTGACGTTTTCGCCCGCGCTCGAAGGTGTAGCCGACTCCCACGTCGAATTCCGAAATGGTATTGATGTTTTCGGCTGTAGCTTCGGTGAATGGCAGAAACAAGCTGTTAAAGCTGAAGACCGGATTCGGATGAATCGCCGCGGTAATTTCCTGCGCCTGGTTCTGCTGCACCTGGGTGCGTGTGGCCAACAGCGCATGGTTATGATCGAGCGCCATTTGCACGGCCTGGTCGAGGGAGATCTTCGGCAGCGCCGGGGTTTGCGCCAAAGCGTCGCCCATGCCGAGAGCGAGCAGCACGGCAAGCACAAGTCCATATCGCAGCGACTCGTTGCGACCGTGTCCGACAGTGAATGTGAAAATTAAGGTAAAGCTTCGCGCACCATGCACGCCAACACACCTCCATACCCGTAGCCGAAAACCGCTTGCTACTCGGCGGGAGGAGGACGGCTGTAGAGCGATACCAGATCGGCGGAGTGAGGTCGTGTGGAGTCGGTCGCCGCCAGGGTATAGGAGATTTCGAAGTCAGGCAGGTTCTGCGCGGAACGAATCGGGCTGGCCGCCACCTGCGACGCAGCGCATATGAGACAGACGCCGCCTTCTCCGGGATAGCCCTGTTCTACCGATGCCTTGCCGTGCTGCCAGGAATGCAGAACGATAGTGCCGCAGACGTGCGAAGCCTCCGCACATCCGACAACAGTGAAAACCAGCACGGACAGAAGGAGAACAAATTTTCGTGTTGGCCCCACTCGCTCGAAGGTAGTGATGGTAGCCACTGATTGAGACGGCCGCGCAAATGCGGCTTAGCCGCTTTAATAGTACAGGAAATGCAGCAGGTGGGACCTGAAGGCCCGGGGTTAACACGGAGGGCACGAAGGTTTCAACGGAGGGCACGGGGGCTCCCTTCGAAACACATGTCATGCGGAATTCGCCGCGGTGGGCTCCTTGGCTCAGGACGGAGATAGGTTTAAGCGCTGGCAACATTTTGCCTCTATAGGGGGCGCGGGTCCGAAGGCCTCGAGCGCGGACGAAGCAACTTTTGGATGGTGTTTGCTCTTAACCCAAAACGCAAGGTCGTGCTTTGGCGCATCGGACTCCTTGACTCGGGAAGACAAAGGGTTTGGCCGGGTTAACGCATGGAAAGAACACCGGAAAGGCGGCATCTCGAAGCCCTCCGTGCCCTCCGTAGAAACCTTCGTGCCCTCCGTGTTAACCCCCGGCTCTTAAAAATGAAAACCAACTTCCGCGGTTAACGCCCGCGGCGTCACGTAATGGGTGCCGCTGAAGGTGGAGAGGAAGTTGTAGAGCGCGTACTTGTTGGTAATGTTGATCGCGGTGAACTGCAGGCTCCACTTATAGCGATCGCCGCCGAAGATGTTATCGTCGCCGGCGGAGACATCGAAGAGGCTGCGCGGCGCGATGCGCGGCGGATTCTTGTCGTCGTTCTCCGTGCCAGGCGCGGGAATCGTGACCAGCGAGGACGTGAACTGGTTGGGTGCGCAAGACGTGAAGGCGGCTGCCAATGTAGCGCGCTGTCCGTTACACGCAAACCCTGCCTGGAACTGCTGATCGGCAGTGAATCCCGTGAGGTCGATGGAGGTATCCCCCGGCGCTGCGAACGGTACCGCGCCCGCCACCAGCCCGCTGTCATAGCGCCAATTGAATCCGAGCCACGGTCCGGTTTTCCCAAACTGGTACTGAATATGCGTGGTCTCGTTGAAGTGCTCGTCGTGGTCGATGCGGAAAACGCCGGCGGGCGCAGAAGGCGTGGCTCCTGCGCCGCTCAGCTGAGGAGTAAAGAAGCGGGCGGAGACGCTGGACAGTACAACCAACGCGGAGAATCCGTGGAAATTCGGCATGCTGATCCGCCCGGCATATGCCGGAATTTTCGAGCGCGTCCAACCGATGGGAAAGAAGATCGGAGTATTTCCCAGCACGCTGAAGTCGTAGGCGTTGTGCGTGTACTTGGTGATGAACTCGCCGGAAGCAACCAGGTACTTGCCGAACGCCTGCTCGAGTCCGGCATGGAATTCATTGCGCCAGCCGGGCTGCAGAGGCGTGAGCGTTGACGAGCTGCAACCCAAAAGCGGATTCAGCACGACGTTGCCGCAGCCAACGCTGGAGACAATGAGGTTCTCGTTAAACGGCGTGTCGAGGACACGCGCGTAGGAAGCCCGCAGGACGGTGTTGGTTCGCTTGAGGTTATAGGCGAGGCCGAGACGCGGCTCGAATTCATTGTGCGTGCTCAGGCCGTTGTAGAAGTCTCCGCGAACTCCAACGTTGAACTGCCAACGGCCTTTGGTGATGGCATCCTGCGCGTAGATTCCAAGCTCCTTTACGTCGGTGTGCCCGGTAAAGGTGTACGGCTTTCCACCACTCGTCAGATCGAACGCAGGCAAAACAGCGCAGGGATCGGGCGCAGGCTGGGCATTCGGACAGCCAAAATTCGCGGCAAGGTAGTTGGGATCGACAATGCCCAGCCTGTCGTTCTCATTCAGGAAGGTTTGCATGTACGTGCCGCCGATTTTGATGTTGTGAATGCCCTTCGTGTAGTTGACGTCAGAGCGCACGCCGGCGTTGGTGAGACTACGGTTCTGCGCCAGCGAAGACGACTGAATGGGGCTGATGTCGCTGAACGGATTCGGGCTGGGATAGTAGTTGAATTGATCGCGGCGCACGAACAATCCCAACGTCGCCACCGCGTTGGCGTTGATGATGTGGTTCCACGAAGGCGCGATGTTGAAGGTCTTGATCTCCGCTCGCTGATCGGAGGGGCCAAGTGGAGCGCCGGTCAGAGGATCGGTCTGACCGAAATGGAACTCCTGATCGAATGAGTTAGGCGATTGAAACCATGAGCGCGTGAAGGCAAGATTCAGCTGCGCCGTATCAGTATTGGAAGGCCGGAAATCCAGGCGGTCGAATACGTTCTCCTCGTTGCCTTTGTCGTGCATCACGGCAAACTCCGGCGCGTCCAGAAACCGGCCGCTGTTAAGTCCGCTCACCGAAATGTAATTGCCGAAGTTCGTTCCGCCATACGCCAGATCGAAGGCAGCATTGCTCGTGCCGAAAGTGCCGTAAGACGTGGTTAAGCTCCCATGCGGCTCGGTGACTCCCATGCCGGATCGAGTTGTGACCTGCACCACCACGCTGGTCTTGTCCCCATACTCCGCGGGCGGCGCGCCTGAGATGATCTGCATCGACTGTATCGACTCGGCGGGAATCTGGTTGGAAAAGATCTTGCTCTGCTGGTCGGTGATTGCCTGGCCGTCGAGTACAAACTGATTGTCAGCGTGCTCGCCAAGCGAGTGAATCTGTCCGTCGGAATCTTTCACTACGCCCGGACTAGAACTCGCAACCAGCGAACTGACCGACGACGACGGGCTCTCCACCGGCAGCTTCTCAATGAGAGCGCGGTCTATGTCGGTGTGAAATGTCGAGTCTGTTTCGATCAGATCCTCCCCGCCGGCAGAGACGGTGACTTCCTGGGTGGTGGCAGCCAATTGCAGAGTAATCTTCAAACTCACCGGCACGGGAGAGTTGAGATTCACGTCCTGAACATAAACAGCGAAGCCCGGCTGCGAGACCGTCAGGTGATAGGGCGCGAATGGAACATTTGCAA
>JAFAUE010000007.1 GCA_019243475.1 Acidobacteriota bacterium
TCATACGGGAGATGCCGGGAAGATGTGTGTGTCCGACGGTGAGCGACTCGATGTTGTATCCGCGGCGCCGAAACAGCGACGAAACCCGGTTTAGCACGCCGGGATGGTCGGCCACGTAAACGATGAAAGTTCGCAGCATAGTGCTCATCCCTCCGCGGCCGCGGTTTCCACTAGCGGGCCAGGACGGCGGATCATCTCGTTGAGAGCCGCGCCGCTCGGCACCATCGGAAAGACCGAGTCTTCCTGCTCGACGAGAAAATTGATCAATGCCGTTGCGCGATGCGCCCGCGCTTCCCGAATCGCTGGAATCACCTGATCGCGGCTTTGAACTGTGAGACCTCGCAGTCCGTAGGCTTCGGCGATCCTGGCGAAGTTAGGGCTGAGCAAGGGGGTTGCGGAGTAGCGGCGGTCATAAAAGAACTCCTGCCACTGGCGCACCATGCCGAGATATCCGTTGTTGATTACGGCGACATTGATGTCGAGCTCTTCCTGCGCGGCGGTTGCCAGTTCGGGCATCGTCATCTGGAAACCGCCGTCGCCGGCTATGACCCACACTTCCGCTTCAGGCCGCGCCAGCTTGGCGCCGATCGCCGCGGGCAAGGCGAAACCCATCGTGCCCAGCCCTCCGGATGTAATCAACGAGCGCGGTTCTTCGTGCTTGTAGTACTGCGCTTCCCACATCTGGTGCTGTCCTACGTCGGTCACAACGATCGAGCTGCCGTTGGTTTCGCGCCAGAGGTCGTTGATGACGTGTGCGGCGTAAAGATGTCCATTGTCGGGCAGCTTTTGAATGTCTCGAACCGCGGAATCGCCTTTCAGTTCGTCGATGTGCTGCAGCCAACGGCTTCTATTCGCAGGTTTCACATTGGGAATCAGGCAGCGCAGCACCTGGCGTAGATCTCCGATTAACGCGCAATCGACGCGCACGTTTTTATTGACCTCCGCCGGATCGATCTCGACATGGATCTTCTTCGCCTGGGGCGCATAAGTCTTGAGAGTGCCGGTCACGCGGTCGTCGAAGCGCATGCCGAAGGCAAGCAGGAGATCAGCCTCCTGGATGGCATGGTTCACCCACGCCTCGCCGTGCATGCCCATCATTCCGAGATTGAGCGGATGCGATGCCGGAAATCCGCCGATCCCCAACAGCGTCATGGCGACCGGTATGTTCGTGCGTTCAGCAAAGTCGCGCAGCTCCGCCATGGCATTCGACAGCAAAACTCCGTGGCCTGCGAGAATCACAGGCCTTTCAGCGGCATGTATCAGATCTAACGCCGCCTGGAAGCTCTGCATCGGAATTTCGGTGTGGGGCTCCGAGAGTGACGCAGGCCCGAAGGTACCGGCATGAAACTCGCATGAGCCTTGCTGGGCGTCTTTCGTGATGTCAACCAGCACCGGCCCCGGGCGTCCGCTGCGCGCTACATAAAAAGCCTCATGCAGCGCAGGGGCAACGTCTTCAGCGCGCTTCACCAGATAGTTGTGTTTCGTTATGGGTAGCGTGATTCCAGTGATGTCAGTCTCTTGAAAAGCGTCGGTCCCGAGGAATTTGCTTCCAACCTGGCCAGTGATGCAAACGATTGGGGAGGAATCCATCATCGCCGTCGCAATTCCGGTGACCATGTTCGTCGCGCCAGGTCCGGAGGTCGCCATGGCAACGCCGACTTGCCCGCTGGCCCGCGCGTAGCCGTCTGCCATGTGGGTCGCGCCTTGCTCGTGACGGACCAGCACATGATGAATCTGCGGATAGCTGCAGAGCGCGTCATAGGCAGGCAGGATGGCGCCGCCGGGATAACCGAAGACGTGCTTCACGCCCTCGGCCAGCAGACATTCCCAGATAATCTGCGACCCGCTCTTCATAGCTCCTGCCTCCTTTCCTGCTGGCCTGTTCTCGCTAAATGGTCACCGCTCCGCGCGCCGCCGACGAAACTTCATTCGCGTACTTGGCCATTACGCCGGTTTCATACCGGGGCTTCGGCGCAGACCAATTGGCCAAACGCTGCTTCAGTTCCGAATCGGGAACATCGACGCGCAGTTCACGCTTTTCGATATCCAGGACAATCTTGTCGCCTTCCTTCACTAGCGCGATTGGTCCTCCAACCATGGCCTCCGGGGCGACATGCCCCACCATCAGTCCGTGCGTAGCGCCGGAAAAGCGGCCATCGGTGAGCAGCGCCACAGATTCGCCGAGCCCCATTCCTACTAAGCTCGCGGTCACCGCCAGCATCTCGCGCATCCCCGGTCCGCCTTTGGGACCTTCGTAACGGATTACGAGCACATCCCCGGCCTTGATTGCACCTTTCTGCACCGCGGCGAAAGCCTGCTCCTCGCTATCGAAGACGCGCGCCGGGCCTGCATGACGATGAAATTCATGTCCGGCGACTTTCAGCACGCAACCCTCAGGAGCGAGATTCCCTTTGAGAATCACTAACCCGCCTGTGGACTTCAGCGGATTATTAGCAGGCCGGACGACCTCCTGATCGGGGGTCTCGACTGCACTCTTCGCTTCTTCGCCAATGGTCCTTCCCGTTACGGTAATGGCGTTAGCATGGAGGAGTCCGGCTTCCGCCAACCTGTGCGCCACAAGCGGAAGTCCGCCGGCTTCGAACAAATCCGTGGCGACGAAGCGCCCAGCCGGTTTCAAGTCGGCAATGAGGGGAACACGCCGGTTGATGCGATCGAAATCGTCGATCGCCAACGGAATGCCGGCGGTGTGCGCGATGGCGAGAAGATGAAGGACGGAATTGGTTGAGCCTCCGGTCGCCGCCACGCTGGCCATCGCGTTCTCCACGGAGTTGCGCGTCAGAATCGCCTTGGGCAGAAGCTGCGATTTGACCAGCTCCATCACCAATTTCCCGGTGGCCTGTGCCTGTTTCGCTTTGCCGGCGTGAACTGCAGGAATGCCTCCGCTGCCCAAAGCCGCAATACCCAGAAATTCACAGACCATCGCCATGGTGTTTGCAGTGAACTGACCGCCGCAGGCGCCGGCTCCCGGACATGCGTTGTCCTCGATCTCCCGCAGACCCGAGTCGTCCAGCTTGCCGCGGCTGTGCGCGCCGATGGCCTCGTACACATCCTGAATCGTGACGTGGTGACCGCGAACCGACCCAGGAGCGATCGAACCTCCGTAGAGAATGACTGCCGGAATATTCAGACGCGCCACGGCCATCACCGCGCCAGGAATGGTTTTGTCGCAGCCCACGAGAACCACCAGGCCGTCAAAGTGATTTCCCCGCGCCACCAGCTCGATCGAGTCGGCGATCACCTCGCGGCTGACGAGAGACATGCGCATGCCCTCGACCCCCATGGTGATGCCGTCGGAGATCGAGACTGTGTTGAATTCCATCGGCGTGCCGCCGGCTTCGCGCACGCCGCGTTTCACCTCGGCAGCAAGATCGCGCAGATGCAGGTTGCAGGGGCCGATCTCGATCCAGGTGTTGGCAATTCCGATCAGCGGCTTTCCCAGCTCTTCATCGCTGAAGCCCGCCGCTTTGTACATGGCGCGCGCTCCGGCCCGGCTTGGACCGTCGGTGATGACTGAGCTGTGCTTCTTAAGCTGGTTCATGGTTTGCTTAGCAGGAAAACCTGCTCTAGACGACTAAGGCCATCATCTTTCCGATGATGGCCTCGAATGTTTGCTGCTTCCGCCGGCCATCATCCGCTGAGTACAAACAAGCGAATGGATGTAAGCAGCGAAATTCGAATCGAGTTCATGCTCGCGCCATACATCGAACTAATTCCAAAGCTCAGCACTTTTTCGTCTCGATTCCTGATGGCAAGCGACTATAAATGCCGCTTATAGAGTTGTCAATATCATAAGCCATTCATTTCGTCTATTGAACCGGCGACGCGATTCTCTTTTCCGATTGTCTCTATCCGAAGATTCGATTGGAGCGCTCGTCCCACCCCTGATACATCTGGCATGTGACTTGAGCGCGGTGAAAGCACGCGTTCGAATCCTGCCTTGAGGCGGCGCGAGTGCAAGCAGGTCTTTACGATCCACGTTTTGAGCATGACTCATGCGGTGTCGGCTTCGCGGCTCAGCTGTCGGGCTCGCCGTCGCACGCATTGCTCGATATGGGACTCGAGGCTCTCACCCGCCTGGCGCATCGCGGCGCCGTGGCTGCCGATGGGCGAAGCGGAGACGGAGCGGGCGTCACGACGCAGCTGCCAAGACGCCTGTTGAGGAAGTTCCTCAGCGAGGCAGGAACTGAGCCGACGGAAAAGACGCCGCTCGCTGTAGCCATGCTGTTCGCCGATGCCGATGATCTCTCGGCGCCTGTCCGCATTCTGGATGCTGCTCTGAAAGAGCAAGGCTTAGTGCTGCTCTGCTGGCGTGAAGTCCCGGTAAATTCCGAAGCCCTGGGACATACTGCGCTGACTTCGATGCCGATCGTCCGCCAGGCATTCGTAGTTCCCAATTCAGAAATTGATCCGGCAGAGCTTGAAGTCCGACTCTATCGAGCACGTAAGCAGTTCGAACGGGCAAACCTAAAAAGCTACATCGTTTCGCTTTCGTCGCAGACAATTGTCTATAAGGCCTTGTGCGCAGGCGGGCATCTGCGCGACTTCTACCTGGATCTTCAGGACCCCGATTACGAAACTGCCTTCACGGTTTTTCACCAGCGCTACGCCACTAACACGCATCCCTCATGGTGGCTGGCGCAGCCATTTCGTTTCCTCGCGCACAACGGTGAGATCAACACCATCTGGGCAAACCGTTCGTGGATGAAGGCGAGGGAGCGGGAGCTTCCGGCTGAGTTCCTGCCAATGCTGCGCGGCGGCGGCTCCGATTCATGCCATCTGGACGAAGCGTTGGAGCTATTGCTGCACTCCGGTTGCGATCCGCTGCAGGGCCTGGCAATGCTATTGGTTCCTGCGTGGCAGGCACATCCGGTATTTGCAGAGATGGCTCAGTTCTATCGCGAACACGCCGAGATGATGGAACCCTGGGATGGCCCCGCGGCGGTCGCATTCGCGAATGGTCGATATGTAGGCGCGGCACTCGACCGCAACGGACTGCGTCCGCTGCGCTACAAGATCACGACAGACGGCATCGTGGCTGCCGGTTCCGAAGCGGGATTGTTTGAGTTGGATGAAGAAGCTGTTGTAAGAAGCGGCCGTCTTGGCCCCGGGCAGATGCTGGCGGTCGACTTGCAGACTCACGAGGTCCTGGATCCGGAAAACGTCAGAGAGAAGTTGGTCAGTACCAAAACCAAAGGCGCGATTCGCAGCCTCGCGATCCCGAAGCTCCAGGCAGCGCCGGCGGCGGCTCCAGAAGCACTGCTCGCCCTGTTCGGCTATAGCCGCGAAGATTTGAAATTAGTGCTGGCGCCGATGTCCCGCGACGGCAAAGAAGCCGTCTGGTCAATGGGCGACGACACCCCTGTTTCGGCCCTCGCCCGTGTGCCGCGAAATCTTTACAGCTACTTCCGTCAGCGCTTTGCCCAGGTGACGAACCCGCCTATCGATCCGCTGCGCGAAGAGCTCATGATGTCGCTGCGTACCACGTTGGGAGCGAGGCCCACGCTTTTTCCCGCGACCGGGAATGGAGCGTCGCGTATCACGGACCTAATTGAGCTCTCATCTCCAATCTTGAACGATGCGGAGCTCAACGAAATACGCTTACAGACATTCCTCAAAACCGCCGAGATTGCTTGTCTATTCCGCGCGAGCGAAAGTTTGGAACTTGCAGTCGAAGCTCTATGCAGTACAGCGGAATTGGCTGTGATGGGAGGCGCAGAGCTACTGATCTTTTCCGATCGAACTGCGCATGCGGCGAGTTTGCCAATTCCCATGGCGCTGGCGATTGGGGCTGTGCACCATCACTTGATCGGCAAGGGCCTGCGCAGGCGCTGCGAATTGATTGCAGACGCAGGCGATTGCTGGGATGTTCACCATGTGGCCGTGCTCATTGGCTATGGCGCCGGCGCTGTGTGCCCTTGGCTCGCTCTGCGCAGTTGCGAGTCCCCGGAAAATCTGCTGGAAGCGCTGCAGCTTGGCATGAAGAAAGTGATGTCCAAGCTCGGGATCTCCGACGTTGCGAGCTATCGCGGCGGACAATTTTTTCAAACGATTGGATTCGATGAATCGTTGCTTGAAAGATGCTTTCCCGGAACGCCCAATCTACCCGGCAGGATTGGTTTCGATGCGCTCGAGCAGGAAGTTCTGCGCCGCGCTGCGGCCTCGAACCGCGAGTCGGACCTGGTTGCCGATCTGGGCTCTGTCCGCTACCGCAAGGCCGATGCCGCCGACCATCACGGCTGGGCTCCGCCGACTGTGCGCGCTATGCAAAACGCAGTCGGCGTCGCACGGGGGAAAACGGCAGCCATGCTGGACCCGGGCGCGTGGCACGAGTTTAAGGATTTCGCCGATTCGCGGGACGCAAATAATCTCCGAGATCTGCTCGAGTTTTCATCGCAGGATCCCGTCTCCCTTGAACAAGTCGAGCCGGCCGAAGAGATTGTGAAGCGCTTCGTGAGCAGCGCGATGTCGCTCGGCTCCATCAGCCCTGAAGCCCATCGCACATTATCTGAAGCTATGAATCTGCTGGGCGGCAAGTCGAATACCGGCGAGGGCGGCGAAGACGCTGAGCTCTATCGCGACGCGCGGCATGCGAACAACAAGGTGAAGCAGGTAGCTTCAGCGCGTTTTGGAGTGACCACGGAATATCTGGTCATGGCCGAAGAGCTGGAAATCAAGATTGCGCAAGGCTCCAAGCCGGGAGAAGGCGGCCAGCTTCCCGCAGCGAAAGTTACAGAACTGATTGCACGGTTACGCCATGCTCAGCCGCGAATGTCGTTGATCAGCCCTCCCCCGCATCACGACATTTACAGCATTGAAGACCTGGCGCAGCTTATTCACGATCTTAAGCAGGTAAACCCCCGAGCGCGCATTGGAGTGAAACTGGTTTCCGAAACGGGAATTGGAACTGTTGCCTCCGGCGTCGCCAAAGCCTACGCCGACTACATCGTAGTCTCAGGCCACTGTGGCGGAACGGGCGCTTCTCCCCTCAGCAGCATCAAGCATGCAGGCGCTCCGTGGGAGTTGGGACTGGCTGAAACCCAGCAGACCCTGATGCGGAACGGGCTGAGAAGCCGCGTCCGCCTGCGCGTTGATGGCGGGCTGCGGACTGCGCGGGATGTCGTGATCGCCGCGTTGCTCGGCGCCGAGGAGTTCGCTTTTGGCACCGCGGCCCTGGTGGCTCTCGGCTGCGACATGGCGCGGCAGTGCCATCTGGATACGTGTCCGGCCGGCATAGCAACGCAGCGTCCTGAACTGAGAGCTAGATTCCGGGGTAAACCCGAGCACGTAGTCGCATTTTTCCTCCAGCTTGCCGAAGACATTCGCGTCTTGCTGGCGAGCCTTGGTTTGCGTTCCCTCCACGATGCAGTGGGCCGCACTGACCTATTGCAAGAGATCTCGGCCAACGCGGCGCTGCAGCTCTCACAAGTGCTGTATCGATCACAGGGAGATTGGCCCCATTGCAGGGTTTCAAGGAACCATCCGCATTGCGACGACGATAGTTTTGGACCGAGACTCGCACAGGAGATTGTTGTTGCCGTGCGGAACGGCCAGAACGTGGATCGTGAGTTTGCGATTCGCAACCAGGACCGCTCAGTTGGAGCCGCGATTGCCGGCGCCATCGTTCGCGAACTCGGGCCGCTTGGACTCAGCCAAAGCGAAGTGAGACTCGCCTTTCGAGGGAGCGCGGGGCAGTCGTTCGGCGCATTCTGCATTGAGGGTATGGAACTCAGTGTGGAGGGTGAAGCCAACGACTATGTGGGAAAGGGGCTCTGCGGCGGCGCGCTCATTCTGAAGCCTCGAGGCAGCGCGGTGATGCGCTCGAATGAGAATGTCATTTTGGGAAACGTCGCTCTCTACGGCGCTACCTCCGGGCGGCTCTTTGCCGCGGGACGCGCCGGCGAGCGTTTTGCCGTTCGCAACTCGGGGGCATTAGCGGTGGTGGAGGGAGTGGGCGATCACGGCTGTGAGTACATGACGGGCGGCTGCGTCGTCGTGCTCGGCGACATCGGCTGCAACTTCGGTGCGGGTATGACTGGAGGCAAGGCTTACATCTTCGATCCTAGCAATCTGGTCGAGAGCCGGGTAAACCAGCAATCGGTCGAGCACGGATTCTTGTCCCCGGACCACATGCGCCAGCTCGAGATGCTGGTGCGCGTACACGCACTGCTCACAGGAAGCGTATGGGCGCAGCAGATTGTTGCCACCTGGCAGGAGTGCTGTCGCTTCTTCCGCATAATCACTCCTCGCGCGGCAGCGAAGCCCGCTTGGGTGGTACAACCGCCTACCCTGCTGCCGATTTTGGATATCTCTCCGCCGAGCTTTCCACAGGCCTGAGCAAGATCGCTGCGATTATTCGTAGCGCAGAGTTACAGTCGGGTTCACCTTTGTAGCTCGCCTTGCCGGAATGTAGCTGGCAAAGAAAGCAACGGCTGCGAGTCCGCAAACCACCACGAAGTAGGTGATCGGGTCTGTAGCCCGCACGTGGAACAGCAGACTCGACATCAGTCTGGTGAGAGCAAATGCGGCGACCAGCCCCGTCAGCAGTCCGCTGGCGATCATCGTTGCTCCCTGTTTCATGACCAGTCCAAGCACATCCTGCTGCTGCGCTCCCAGCGCCATGCGCAGTCCGAATTCCTTTCCGCGACGAGCGACGGAGTAAGCAAGCAATCCGTAGATGCCGACCGCGGCAAGCACCAACGCAACGCCGGAGAAAATTGTGAGCAGCACGCTGAGAAACCGTGGACGAGCCTGGGCCGTAGAGATCACGTCTTCCATAGAACTGATTTTTGAAATCGGAACTTGCGGATCGAGGTCCGCGATCGTCCGCCGGACGGCGCTCACGAGAGAACTCTGCGGCATGGCACTGCGGATGAACAAAGTCATTCCGGTGTTACGACCGCTGGATCCCTGCTTCTGGTCGTATGGCAGATAGAGTTCGGTGCCGGTGGGCTTGTCGATGCCCGCATTCTTCACGTCGGCAACCACGCCGACAATTGTGCACCACGGCTCGCTGAACCCGGGCTGAATCCGCCTCCCAACGGGACTCTCGTTGCCATAAAACATGCGGGCCATGCTTTGGTTAATCACAACGACATCCGGAGCGCCTACTCGATCGCCTTCGTTGAGCAATCGACCGTCGATCAGTTGAATTCCCATTGTCTTGAAATAGGAAGGCGTGACTGCCTGGTAGAAATCAACGTTCTCCATCGGCCCGTCCTGCTTGCGAACGTAGCCTTCGATCTTGGTGTCGTTGGCATTCACTCGCCGTTGCGGCGGCAAGCCGGTTGCAATTGCCGAAGCAGTCACGCCGGGCAGCTCTGCGACGCTTTGATTCAACCGCGTCCAGAAGCTGGTGATCTTCATGGGATCGGTATAGCTCGAGCCTGGCAAGTTGATCTGCATGGTCAACACCGCGCGCGGGTTCAGGCCAATATCAACCTCCTGGAGCTTCCAGAATGCGCGCAGCATCAGTCCGCAGCCGACGAGCAGTACCAAGGCGAGGGAGATCTCGGTGGTGACGAGAATGTGTCGAAAAATCTGCGAACCTCCACCGCCGGTGCTCGAAGCGGCTGCGTTCTTCAGGATTTGATGGAGGTCGCGCAATACAACGTGAAACAACGGTGTGAGCCCAAACAGAATGCCGGTGAGCAGCGAGATGCCCAAGGCAAAGAGCAGCACGTTCATGTCGACGCCGATCTCTTGCGATCGCGGAATGCTGCCGGCATTGGTGTACTTGATGAGCTGCAGTCCGGCTAATGCCAGCAGAAAGCCGAGCCCCGCTCCCACCAGAGACATCAGCACGCCTTCAGTAATGAACTGTCGCAGCAGGCGTCCGGTCCCAGCGCCGAGCGAGCTGCGGATGGCGATTTCGCGCTGGCGCGCCTCGGCACGCGCCAACAACAGATTGGCTACGTTCACGCAGGCGATAAGCAGCACAAATGCAACGGCGCCGAACAGCGTCCATAGCGCCGGGCGCACGTTGCCGACAACTTCGGATTGCAGCGGATAACTGACCAGAGTGTGCCGGTCAGGAGTGAAGTGGTGACTGGCGGCAGACCCCGTATCGCCCCAATATTTCACCAGCGAATCGAGTTCAGCTTGCGCTTGCTGCCGCGAAACACCATCTTTCAATCGGCCAAGCAAATACAGGAAGTGTGATCCGCGGCCGCCGGGTTTTGCCGGATCGATCTGCAAGGGCGACCACACCTGCGGCGGATCAATCTCTCCTGGTGGAAAGGCGAAGCCTTCCGGCATCACTCCAACTACCGTCGCCTTTTGCCCATTGAGCAAGACTTCGCGATTGATGATGGAAGGCTCGCCGCCAAAAACCGACTTCCAAATACCGTAGGAAATATCCATCACGACCGGAGACTTCGGGTCGTCATCTTCAGGCGTAATCAAGCGGCCGAGGAGGGGAGAGACGCCGAGCGTCAGCAGCGTAGTTCCCGAAATGAAACATGCTGTTGCGCGCACGGGATTGGTTGTGCCGGCCAGGTTTGCGCCGCCATTCACCCAGCCATCGAGCGTCTGCCAGGACTTCGAGTCGCGCCGCAGATCGAGAAATTCAGGTGGAGAAAGCCAGAAACGGTGAAGTCCGCCGGCTTGGAACTTTGGGAATTCAGAGTACACGCGAACCAGTTTGTCCGGCTCGCGATAGGGCAACGGCCGTAGCAAGACAGAGTTCACCACGCTGAAGATTGCGGTGGTGGCGCCGATGCCGAGCATGAGACACACAATGACGGCTGCGGTGAAGCCCGGATTCTTCACCAGCATGCGGAAGGCAAAGCGTATGTCCTGGTTCAGGGTTTCCATGGTGAAAGGTTTCGAGAGCGCGCTCCCACATGACGGACGTACGTCGTCAAGGTTAGCAGTCCGGCAGTGGACTCGTCCCTAGCGGGCTTTTACTCCAGCTTTGCGTATGTAAATATTCCCGTTGAAATTGTGGAACTGAATTTCCTGGCCGCCGCCGTTGATCGTGCCGCGAACTGTCTTGTCCACCTTCACCCGGTAATGACCACCGCTGCCGCGCGTATCTTCCGTAACCAATTGCGGAGCGCGAGGCGCAAGGGCCACGTCGAAGTCGCTAAAAACTTCGCCGCGATCGGAGGTCACCACCACATTGGCCTTAAGGTCACCCGGAAAGGTGACATCGATGTCTCCGTTCAATGAGCTGAATGACATTGGCTTCGACGGATTGATCGCCTTGAAGGAAACCAAGACTTTTCCATTGAGCGCATGAGCTACCGCCGTACCTGAAACGTCGGTGAGGGTCACTTCTCCATTGACGTCGTTCACGTCAAGTTCGCCGTCGACGTTCGTGACAGAGATATCGCCATCGTTGACCGTGTGCAGGCTAAGCGAAGAGTGCACCGGCACGGAGATGGTTAAATCGATGGCGCGCTGCGTGGACGCGGCTCCGATATCCACGCGATTGTTTTCTTCCTCCACCTCGAGCCCGCTCGTGTTCATAGGAATGCGGTGCATGCCGTTGCTTTCCCGCTCGTTGTCTTCTCCCGAGCGAGCGTGCGCCTCGACGATCACGTCTTTGCCCTCGTAGCCCTTAACCGTTATGCCGCCATTCACCAAATGCGCCTTGATGAAGGCAGGTCGGGCCGGATCGCTCAGCGGCACGTTAACGCGATCGCCGTTGGCGGTGGTTGCGGCAAATGAAGCCGCGGAGAATGCGAGAAGGATGAGTGTGCGAATGAATGTATTAGTCATGGCGTTCACGAATATGGATATCCCCATTTAGAGTTTCGATTTTGATCTCCGGACCACCGCCGGCGACACGTCCCCCGGAGTAGCGGTCGGCGCGGAATACGAACTTGGTGCCCTGGCGCTGTTCTTCAGGCTGGCGCGGAGGAAGCGCCGCCATCTGAAAATCGCTAAATATCTCCCCGTTGAAGGTCTTAAAGCGCAGATCAGCGGAGAGTTTCTGCAGGAAGTACAGATCGACGTCTCCATTCAGCGTGGCAAAGGAAGAGTCTGTCTGCGGATTGTCCCGAAACAGGACTTTGAGGTCGCCGTTGACCGTCTTCGCCGAGCCTGAGCCTGCGACATTCGTCATCTCCACCGGCCCGTTGACGTTCTGCACGGAGTACTTGCCGGCGATCTCCTGCACTTTGACGTCGCCGTCATTCACCGTGCGAACGTTCAGATTCACAGCTCGCGGCGTTTGGATTTCGAAGTCGTATTTGACGATGTATCCAGGACGTTCGTGATTGCCGTTGCAGCCGCAGTCGCACTGGCAGCGAAACGGACCGTTTACGTAGAGCTTCAGCAGCGTGGGTTGTTGAGTGATGTCGAGCGATACGTCTTTCCTTGCCTGCTCCAGCGCTTCCTTTGATTCCGCGCGAATGGTTTTTTTCGCTACCACTTCAACTTGGTCCCCAGAGCCGCCTGTGACGTGAACTGAACCCCAGACGTCGTCGATTGTGAGATTCCGCGGCTCCGTCCCGGCCGGAAATGGGAATGATTTCCTTATCTCTTCTTGCTCCGTGACAGTGAGCGATTCTTCCCATTCGTTCACATGCACATGAGGATGTGCATGCGCGGAGATGCGAACGGCAGGCATGGGAGCGGGAATCACAACCTGGCTCATTCCCATGCGCCCGAACAGGAGCGCGATCGTTAAGCTGATCAGAACACGTAATCCCTGGTTTTTCATTTGCTCCTCCCGTAACTCAGCTCAACTGCTGAATTCCCCACTGCGCCCGCTGGCGAACCGTCGGATTGGCTTTCGAATCCTGCTCGATGCGACGCAGATTGTCTTTGGCGCCGCTCTCGCGCATCTCCACAAACAGATCGATCAATGCGATTTGCACGAGCGGTGACTGCTGATCCTGAAGCGCCGCCAGCAAGCCGCTGCGGACCTGCGGATCGTCTTTGTACCGCCGCAATGCGTCGAGCGCAGCGAGGCGAACATCCACGCTGTTGTCGAAGCGCAGTGCATGCAACAGGGCTGCGGCGATCTCGGGATCCGGACGCTGCACCAGGGTGCTGTAGTTCACACCTTGCAAACGCTGGCTCGCCGATTGTTGTTCGAGAAGCGACAAGGCCACCAGCTGCCGCAGATTCGTAAGTTCGGCCTGCATGGTAACCATCTCGCCTTGACTGTTTGGCTTGGCTGCTGAAAAGTGTTCGCCGGCGATGAATCCCGCCAGCAGGAGGCAAGCAGCCAGCGCACTGGCTAGCGGAGGCGCGAATGAGCTGCGAATCCAGGCAGTGAACCAGCGGCCTCGTTCTTTTGCGAGGCTGCTTCTCTCCCACCGTCCTTCTTCGTATGCATTAAGCATGCTTTCGAAACGCGCCCGCAGTGCGGCACTTGGCTGCTGACTGGGCAAGCTTGCGAGCTTCTGCCACATGTCGGCGTCGGCCCGGCACTGCGCACACATTTCCGTGTGCTCGCGGGCAAATGCCTGCTCGCGTGTGCTCAGGCGGCGTTCGCAATAAGCCGGCAGTAATTCTGCAAATTGGTCGCAAGTCATGACAGACTTCCTTTCTCGCCGAGCGTTTGCGGCCCATGGGGCCGGACGCTCGTGAGTTTTTCAAAAACAGATCGCAGTTCGCGCAACGCTCGATGAATCCGTACTTTCACCGTGCCCACTTCGCATTCAAGCAAGCAGGCTATTTCCTCGTGCTTCAATTCCTGGAAGCGGCTCATGACCAGAACTTCGCGCTTATCGTCAGGCAGCATGAGTAGCGCTTTCTGCAGGAGAGCGGTCTGTTGCGCTGTCTCAACTGAGTCGCGCGAAGTCACTGCCGGCGACATCTCTGGCTCATACGGCAACGATTCGGGATGTTTGCGGTGATAGTCCTGCCGGACATTCCGCGCAATCTGGTACATCCATGCGCGAAACGGAGTGCCGGGGCGATAGGTTTGGCGGTACTTGAGGATGCGAAAAAAGACGTCCTGCACCAGGTCTTCGCTCACGATGCGATCGCCAGTGAGTCGGCAATAGAAGTTGAAGAGCGGCACCTGATAGCGATCGAAGAGCGTTCCGAGCATTTCTCCAACGCCCTCCCGCACCTGTAGCATCAGATCCTCGTCCGGAAGCGAGTTGGTCATCGGCGGCAAAGCCTCCTGCATCGGCCAAGCGCCGGTACGCGAGCCGGAAATGCCGATTGGTGTCGCTGCCATGGTGTGCTCTTCACCTCGCCCTTGAGCCTCGCGTCCCTTCGTAGGTGAAAACTAAGCATGGCGGGAAAGGTTACAGAAAAATGGGTACCGTGCCGGTGGCTTCTGTCCCAGATTCGTCCTGAGGGTCGGCCCGAAAACCGTCGGGAACGTGGGGAAATGCGTCTATCCTGCTGATTTCCCGAACCTTAATCGTTAATGAATTTTTTCTTGACGCTCCCGATGGAAGCATTTAGGCTACCCGTTCTGCAAGCGGGTTTTGACGTAGCTTCGGGTTCTGCCTGGTATAGAGCAACTCGGTAAGCAGGTTTTGCATCTCCTATCGCGCGTCAGAGTTCCTGCCCCGGAAGAATCGCAGTAAATTGGCCCAGATTAAAAGCTTGTGACTTTTCGAATCTCTGGGTCGTCTAATGGTAAGCAACTGCTTACTATCGGCCCCAAGAAGTTGAGAGGATAGCCGATGATGCGGCATCCTACTGATTCTAAAAGAGAAAGGAAATTATTATTATGCGTTCTGATTTGATTTATGATGCTCTTGGCACAGTGCAGAATCGATATCTGTTGTGCCAGCTTGCTTCCAAGGCTACCCGTAAGTTCCACAAGCCCAACACCCGCGTTCAGGAAACAATGAATGACGTTCTCACGCGCGTGGGGCGGGCCAATGAGACTGAACGGATAATGGGTTCAGTAGAAGAGTCGTTCGTGCCGCAGCGGCGGGCTGCTTAACAGCCTCCGCCGCGCGCCCGGCGCGGCGTTAGTCCCCGTTGTTTTAGGATCCTTCGCATATTTTCAGGCAGTTGCTCTCGAACAATTTCCCTTTACCTCCCTTGCTAGAACTCCCGTAGGTGCTCAATGACCATCGCAGAACTAAAAGAAAAAAACATTACTGAACTGACCCGCATCGCACGCTCTCTTGAGCTGCCCGGCGCAAGCGGCCTTCGCAAGCAGGACCTGATCTTCAAAATCCTGCAGGCTCAGAGCGAAAAAGAAGGACACATCTTCGCCGAAGGCGTGCTCGAGATCCTGCCCGACGGGTATGGGTTCCTGCGCTCTCCCGACTACAACTACCTCCCTGGTCCGGACGACATCTACGTTTCGCCGTCGCAGATCCGCAAGTTTGATTTAAAGACCGGCGACACGGTGAGCGGGCAAGTCCGCCCACCGCACGAAGGCGAGAAATACTTTGCCCTGGTCAAGATCGAAGCCGTTAACTTCGAGTCGCCTGACGAAGCCCGCAACAAGATCCTGTTTGACAACCTCACGCCTCTGTACCCGCAGGAACGCATTAAGCAGGAGACAGTGCGCGAGAACGTCAGCGCGCGCGTAATGGATTTGCTCACTCCGGTCGGTAAAGGACAACGCGGGCTGATCGTTGCTCCGCCTCGTACCGGCAAGACGATGTTGCTGCAGAACATCGCGAACTCGATTACCACCAATCATCCTGAAGTAGTCCTGATCGTCCTGCTGATCGACGAGCGGCCTGAAGAAGTTACGGATATGCAGCGGTCGGTGAAAGGCGAAGTAATCTCATCGACGTTCGACGAGCCCGCGGCGCGTCACGTGCAAGTGGCGGAGATGGTCATTGAGAAAGCTAAGCGCCTGGTGGAACACAAGCGGGACGTCGTGATCCTCCTCGATTCGATTACGCGCCTGGCTCGCGCCTACAACACCATTGTTCCCCCTTCGGGAAAGGTGCTCTCAGGCGGCGTCGATTCCAATGCACTACAGCGTCCTAAGCGCTTCTTTGGAGCTGCTCGCAATATTGAAGAAGGCGGTTCGCTGACGATCATCGCCACGGCACTGGTCGAGACCGGCTCGCGCATGGATGACGTCATCTTTGAGGAATTCAAGGGCACCGGCAACATGGAAATCATTCTCGACCGCAAATTGGTGGACAAGCGCGTGTTCCCCGCCATCGACATCCAGCGCTCCGGTACGCGAAAAGAAGAGCTGCTTATCCCGAAAGAGGACTTGGCGCGCATCTGGGTATTGCGCAAAGTTCTCAATCCGTTATCGCCGGTGGAAGCAATGGAATTGTTGATCGACAAGCTCGGCAAGACCCGCTCGAATGGCGAGTTCCTCGCGAATATGAGCTCAATCTAATTTTTCGGCAAAACTTCACCGGCGGGATTGAGTTGTTTCAGAAGCTCCGCACTCAGGCTTTCCTTGCGTTGCGGTGTGAGTTTGCGCCCGTCGCTGGTG
>JAFAUE010000031.1 GCA_019243475.1 Acidobacteriota bacterium
TCCTCTTGGGCGGCAATTTCAAATCGACAGCGATGCGGAGCGCGGCAAGCCGTACACGATCGTGGGTGTCTGCAAAGATACGAAGGACCACACGGAAAATCTGCGCGCCGGTACTCGGCCCCGTTTCTACATCGCCTTGCAGCAGGAGAGCCGGCCCGTGCGTTTTGTGCTTGAAGTGGTGAGCAGCGGGGATAGCGCTCCCGTGATCGCAGAAATACGCGCGCAGATCAAAAACTTCGACGCCAATCTTCCCATTTACTCGGTCATGACCGTCAGGCAGCGGATTGAGCGCTGGCTGAGCAGCGACATCGCGCTCGCTACCCTCTCCGCTTTCTTCGCAGGTTTGGCGCTGCTGCTGGCGTGTATCGGGCTTTACGGAATCATGTCGTACACGGTGGCGGGCAGGACGCGCGAATTCGGCGTGCGCGTGGCGCTCGGAGCGCGGCGTGAGGACGTACTGCATCTGGTGCTGAGCGAAGGGATGCTGCTGGTTGGCGCGGGTCTCATTGTGGGAATTCCGCTGGCACTCGCGGGTAGCCGCCTGCTGAACAGTTTTCTCTTTGGATTGAAAGGCACGGATCCTCTGTCGCTCGCCGGCGGCATAGCGCTTTTGGGAATCGTCGGGCTGTTAGCCGCAGTGATCCCGGCGCGCCGCGCGACCAAAGTCGATCCGGTAGTGGCGTTGAGGTACGAATAGGCACGGTACCACCTGCGATAGCGGGTGGGCCGAAGACGGGCGCAGGCCCGGCTCCGGTTCAACGTAAACACGCACGAAACCACGCAGCCGCAAAAAACTGCGGCTGCCCCACCCGCTATCGCAGGGTGGTACTGTGAGGCTACGCATGGACACTTTCCTCCAGGATATCCGTTATTCGCTGCGCACGTTGCGCAAAAGCCCTGGCTTCGCGGCCGTGGCCATCATCACGCTTGCGCTGGGTATTGGCGCCAACACGGCGATCTTCAGCGTGGTCAACGCTGTTCTTCTGCGCGCGCTGCCTTACGCCGATCCTGACCGGCTGGTGGTGATGGCGCGCGGCGAGCACACCGGTCAAAACTCGGCGAACATTCTCGACTGGAAGCGCGACAACCACGTCTTCGAGAACATGGGCGCGGCTGAGGCCTGGACGCCGAATCTTACGGGAGTCGATAAGCCCGAGGCGGTAGAGGGCCTGCACGTGACCTCTGACATCTTTCCTGTTTTGGGCGTAAGACCCATTCTGGGACGGACCTTTACTCCGGATGAAGATCAGCCCGGCCATGATCACGAAGTGGTCCTCAGCTACCCGTTCTGGCAGCAGCATCTGGGCGGCGCAAAAGATGTAGTTGGGCGCACGATTGAATTCAACGCAGAGCCATATGTGATTGTCGGCGTAATGCCAGCCGGATTTCGCTTTGCTCCATTCTGGGAAACGAAGGCGCAGGTGTGGAGTCCGCTGCAAGTCAGCCCGGACGACCGGATCGTTAACAGCAAGCGTGTCTTCGCCCGGCTGAAGCCCGGGGTCTCGCTGGACCAGGCCCGGGCGGAGATGGCGACGATCGGCGCGCGCCTGGAAAAGCAGTTTCCCGGAAGCAATCTGGGTTTGACTGTGATCTCGCTGAAGGAGCGCGTGGTTGGCGACGTGCGTCCTGCTCTGCTGGTGCTGCTCGCCGCCGTTGGATTTGTTCTCTTGATCGCATGCGCCAACATCGCCCACATGTTGCTGGCGCGCGCCTCTGTGCGGCAGCGCGAGATCGCGGTCCGGTCTGCCCTGGGTGCTAGCCGCGGCCGTATGCTGCAACAGTTCCTTACGGAGAGCGCGCTACTAGCGCTCACAGGCGGAGTGATCGGCGTACTGGCTGCGAACTGGGTATTGCGCTCTCTTCTCGCCTGGGCGCCGGCAGGGATCACGCAGTTTGGGTCCATCACTCTCGATGGCAAGGTGCTCGCGTTCGCGTTGGTGGTTTCTGCGATTACTGGAGTTGCCTTCGGACTTGCTCCTGCGCTGCAAACTTCGGCGGGCAACATTATTGATTCGTTGAAAGAAGGAGCGCGCGGCAGCGGGCATGGGAAGCAGAGCCGTCACTTCCGACGTCTTCTAGTCGCGTCGGAGTTCGCGCTTGCACTGGTATTGCTCGCAGGTGCTGGATTGATGATCCGTACGTTCGAAGCGCTCTCGTCGATCGATCCCGGGTTTAATCCTCGTCACGTGCTGACCATGGTTGTGTCTGTCGCCGGCGCCAAGGACAGCGCCGCCACCGAACGCAGCGCGTTTTATCAGCGCGCGATTGAGCGAATCCAAGCGCTTCCCGGCATTATGTCGGCCAGCGCGATCAACCATCTCCCGCTTGCCGGCGACGACTGGAACCTGCCGTTCTTCATCGAAGGACGACCGATTCCGCCGCGAACGGAAATGCTCGGTGGCACGTATCGCGTGGTTCTTCCTGGCTACTTCCGCACGATGAACATCTCGCTGCTGCGCGGCCGCGACTTCACCAATCAGGACACCAGCAGCGCTCCGGGCGTGGTGATTATCAATGAGTTTATGGCGCAGAAGCATTGGCCGGGTCAGGACGCGATGGGGAAAAGAATCGCGGTGGGACTCGATATGAAGGGTCAGCCGAGCACGACCTGGATGACCATTGTGGGCATCTGCCAGAACGTTGTGCGCCGGGACTGGAGCGCGCCGGCGGAGGAGGAGTACTACCTGCCCATGCTGCAGAACTCCATGTACACCGACAGCACATCGCCGCACTACGAATACATGACTTTTGTAGTGCGCTCGTCGGGCGACGCCGCGGGCGAAACTCCGTCGGTTGAGAACGCGATTCGCGCGGAGAACAAGACCGTCACGCTTTCTGAAGTGCAGACGATGGAAGACGTGGTTACCGAGGCGAACGCCGAACCTCGCTTCTATCTTTACCTGCTCGCAGCATTTGCGGCGGTCGCTCTGGTGCTGGCTGCGGTTGGGATTTACGGCGTGATGAGCCATTCGGTCTCGCGTCGTACACACGAGATGGCGGTACGCATGGCACTGGGCGCGCAAAGAGCCGAAGTGATGCGGCTGGTGGTCGGGGAGAGCATGCTGCTGGCGGCGATTGGTGGCGTGGTGGGACTCGTCGCAGCGTTGGCGCTGACGCCGGCGATGAAGTCTCTGCTCTACGGAGTGCGTGCGAGCGATCCAGTTACGTTTGTTGCCGTGGGGTTCGTGCTGGGCACGGTGGCTCTGGTGGCAAGCGTGCTGCCGGCGCGACGAGCAACCAAAGTGGATCCCATTGTGGCATTGAGATATGAGTGAAGCTTAAGTGTTTGTCATTCCGAGCGGAGCGAGGAATCCCTGTAGGCACGAGGACGTGCGGGTGCAGTAGGGATTCCTCGCTTCGCTCGGAATGACACAAAAACTGAGGTGCTATGGAAACGTTCTTTCAGGATCTCCGATATGCGCTTCGCATGCTGGTGAAGAGCCCGGCGTTCACCATCGTGGCTGTGCTGACGCTGGCGCTTGGCATCGGCGCGAACACGGCGATTTTCACTCTTGTCGATGCGCTGTTGCTGAAGATGCTGCCTGTGAAAGCGCCGCACGAGTTGGTCGCGGTGGGCGATCCGTCGACCGTGAATAACCGCTCGCGTGGAACGCCACAGGCCACGAACTTCTCCTATCCTCTATATCGCGAGCTCCGCGATCGCAACTCGGTTTTTTCCGGTCTGATGGCTGCCGGCAGCGAACATCGCATTGAAGTCAGCCTCGGCTCTTCCGACTCGACAGCCACCGAGAATTTAGTTGGCCGCCTGGTCAGCGGCAATTACTTCGATGTGCTGGGCGTCGATCCTGCCGCCGGCCGTCTGTTTACGCAAAACGACGATACGGAGGAGAACGTAAATCCTGTCGTTGTATTGAGCTATGGGTACTGGCAGCGGAAGTTCGCGCTATCTCCAGCGATCATCGGACACGAGATTCGCCTGAACGGTTATCCCTTCACCGTGATTGGAGTCTCGCAGCCTGGTTTTCGCGGCGAGGTAGTCGGCGAAGAGTTTGACATGTTCGTGCCGATGAGCATGCAGCCGGAAATTATCCGCGGCGCGAGCTTCCGCAACGATCCCAATTTTTCCTGGCTCTCGTTAATGGGAAGGCTGAAGCCGGGCGTGAGCGTGGCGCAAGCCAAAGCCAATATCAATCTGGTCTTTCAGCAAGCACTGCACGGGCCGTACGGCGCAATGCTTTCCTCTGACGATCGCGATGCGATGGCAAAGTTGAAGCAGGTGGAGGTCTCACCGGCGGGCGATGGACTGTCAGAATTTCGTTCCGAGTACCGCACGCCGCTTTTGCTGCTGATGGGCATCGTTGGGTTGGTGCTGCTGATCGCCTGCGTGAATGTCGCGAACCTTCTGCTGGCGCGGGCAACAGCTCGAGCCAGGGAAGTCGCTGTGCGGCTGGCCATCGGCGCCACGAGACGGCGCTTGCTGCAGCAGCTGCTCACAGAGAGCGTTCTGCTCGCGTTTGTAGGCGGAGTTTGCGGCGCGCTGCTTTCGATCTGGGGAGTGCGCTTGCTGGTAAGGACGTTCGGTTCCGATGCTGCCTCCCTGCCGCTCTCGCCCGACCTGCGCGTGCTGGCCTTTACCACAGCGGTGTGTATCGCTACGGTAATTCTGTTCGGAATCGTACCCGCGGTGCGCAGCTTGCGCGTGCAGGTGACCCCGACTCTGAAAGAAGCAGCCTCCTCAGTCCCGCAATCGCGCGCGCGCTTTGGATGGGGCAAGACGCTGGTTGCCGGGCAGGTGGCGCTGTCCTTGCTCGTCCTGTTTGCGGCAACCCTCCTTGTTCGCAGCCTGCAGAAAATTGTGACGCAGGACCTTGGCTTCGACGGCTCGCGCATTACCGTGGTTATGCTCAATCCTTCTGCGGTCGGTTACAAGGGCGAGAAGATGAAGCAGCTCGCCGGCGAACTGCTGGCCAGGCTCGAATCGCTTCCGGGAGTTCGCGGCGCTACGTACTCCCAAAACGGACTTTTTTCCGGTTCTGAGTCCAACGACGCGATTGTGGTTCCGGGATTCAGCACGGCAAAGATTGAGGATCGCGTCGCCTACGAGGATATGGTCGGACCCGACTACTTCGCGGTGGTGGGAGAGCCTATCCTGATGGGACGAGGTATACGCGCGCAGGACACTGCTACAGCTTCTCGCGTGGCAGTTGTCAATGAGAGCCTGGTCAAGAAGTTCTTTAACGGCGAGAATCCCATCGGGCGCCAGTTCTGGATCGACGACGCCCAGGAAAGCAAGAAGCCGTTTACTGTGGTCGGCGTCTCAAAGGACGCCAAAGATCATGGCTGGAACTTGCACGAGCCCGCTCGAGCTCGCTTCTACTATCCCTTCCAGCAGACTCTTGATCCCTATCACGTGATGTTCGAACTGAACGCATCAGGCGATGCCGGCGCAATTACCGCGGGGATCCGCAGTCAGATCAAGTCAGTTGATGCCAACCTTCCGATCATCTGGATTCGCACCGTACGCACCCTTATCAATGGCAATTTGGGAAGTGCTACCGCTCTCGCGCGGCTCTCGGCATTTTTCGCCGTGCTGGCCCTTGTCCTGGCGAGCATTGGGCTGTACGGCTTGATGTCATACACGGTTGCCGGCCGCACGCGCGAGATCGGCCTTCGCATGGCGCTGGGCGCTCAACGCACCGACGTGCTGCGGCTTGTCCTGCGCGAGGCGATGTTGCTGGTAGCCTTTGGCCTGGCCTGCGGTATCCCGCTTTCCCTCGCAGGAAGCCGAGTGCTGCAGAGCTTCCTTTTTGGACTGAAGAACACCGATCCCCTTTCGCTGCTTGGGGGAATCGCGATTCTTTCCCTGGTCGCCGCCCTCGCTGGATATGTGCCGGCCCGCCGCGCCGCGAAAGTAGACCCGATGGTGGCCTTGCGCTATGAGTGAGGGGAATCGGGTTATCGGGTGATCTGGTGATCTGGTGATCTGAAACCTGAGACTGAATCGAGGAACTGAGGTTTTAGCAAAATTCGACTTGCATGCTGACCAGACATTGCTTTTTCCTTCCCGATGACCCGATGACCCGATGACCCGATGACCCGATGACCCGATGACCCGATGACCCGATGACCCGATGACCCGATGACCCGAT
>JAFAUE010000111.1 GCA_019243475.1 Acidobacteriota bacterium
TGATCAGTCCAAAGCGCACCATCGCGAAAGCTGCGGTGCCGTAGAGCACGATCATGAACGGCACGTGGATGTAAAGATAGTCGGCTCCAAGGCTTTTGAACGTTACCCATATTGCGACGAAGACGGTCGCTGCAAGCCATTTGTTTCGCAACAACACCCGCAGCAGAAAGAGCAGGAAAAAAAAGATTAGAGTTCCCTGCACTTCCCATGGCGCGCGAAGCAGCCAGGCCCCGACAACGCGTCGAGCATCCAGAAGGAAATCCGGATCTCCCATTGCCAGGGAATCACCAAGATGAACTTGAACGACTCCATAGAGGTAAAAAAGTACAGACAAAAATGCGCCGTAAGTTACACCAAAAAGCACGTCTTTGCCGACCAGCGGATCGCGCCAGCGTCCCAGGGAAAGACGACTCCACGAGATGATGGTTTGCGGCCAATGACGGCGAACGTAGGGCTCCAATCCCAGATAAATAATCGCCACGATGGCGCTTAGATAGGAGGCGCCGCACAAGGCGAGCAGAAAGAGTCCGTAGCTGCCAACTCCGGCGACAAAGTGACAGCGCAACAGCCATACCAGCATGTCGATCGCGAAGTAAGCGAGCCCCAGGCGAACGGCAGCTCGCACGTCGCTACGTTTCTTTCGGGTGTTTCTATACGCCAGCAGTGCTGCACTGCAAAACACCACTCCACCGAGGACGGCGACGAATAAGCCGGATATTCTCTGGGAAGTCTTTTGCGGTTGTACCTGGCGGTCGGGCTGAGACCATGGACCTATCAAGCTGAAAAACACTGGACGCCCGCCGAGAGCCGCCGCCTCCACGCGCAGAGGAATGTTGCCGCCGGGCCAGCTTCCCGTCCAGGCTGCTCGCGTATCGGAACTGGCCAGCGAGTTCCACAATGGGTCCGTTGCATGGAATTGCGCGAGGTCGAGCCCTGCAGCGGAGAAAAGCGTCTTCCAGTCCACAGGTTTCGGCGGCAGCGGCGCATTCTGTACCTGCGAAGGAATGGCCACGAAGTCGAGAAGCTTGCCCTGAGGATCGAGCTGCAATCCGATCATTCCCGGAATGGTATTCGGTGGTTCCGACGGGCTTACCCTTCCTGGCGTTAACGTGCTCGCATCTCGGAATTCTGTGACCAGAAGGTCGTCCGGACTCGACCGATACCAATATCTGAGCGCCGGCGGGGAATGCGCCAGGATCGTGCTCCAGTCAGGATGTTGCTGTCGGCGTTTTTCGTAATCCAGGAAGGTAGCGTCTTCGTCGAAGCCCCAGGCGCTGTCCGCCGGGCGCTCTGTGTAACCTAGCTCGCTCACGATCTCCTGGGCGCGATGTCTCAGCACGTCCGGCGAATCGGCGAGGTTCATTTTGGGAAATGCGCTGATGTGCACGCCAATGAGGAAGCAGGCGATCAGGCCGAGCACGATTACGGCGAGACATGGCACCGCGATTTTGGGCGAGAGTCCTTCCACTTCTCCCGCCGCAGCCACCATCTGCGGGGAAGGCGTTTCACCCGCGGCCAGCGCGGCTGCCAGCGGATCGCCTCCGGGCAGCGCCGCTGCAACGCCGAGAGCAGACGCGGGCCTGGCGGCAGGCTCCGGCTCCAGACAGCGCAGGATCACGCGCTCCACCGCCGGATCGAGCTCGCGCACCACAGTCGACGGCGCCGCCGGCATTGGAGCTTCCGAACGCAGGCGGACAATCTCGCCCAGCGTCTCGGCCTTAAACGGACGTTTGCCGGTGAAAACCTCGTACAGCACCAGCCCGAGCGAATAGATGTCGCTGCGCGCTGTAACTTCTTTGCCCGAGAGTTGCTCCGGCGCCATGTACGCCGGAGTCCCAAAACGAACCTGGTCCTGCGGAATCAGTTCGGCGACTTCGGCCAGCCCGAAGTCCATGATCACGACTTCGCCTTCGCCGTTCAGCATGATGTTGGCCGGCTTCAAGTCGCGGTGCAGCACGCCTTTATCGTGCGCGGCAGCGACGCCGGCGCACAGTTTGCGCGCGATTTCCAGGGCTTTGTCCTGCGGCAGGCGTCCGATTCGCCGCAGCAGGGAGCCAAGGTCTTCGCCATCGACGTACTCCATCGACAGAAAGACCAGACCTTCGCTTTCGCCGATGTCGTAAATGCGGCAGACGTTGGGATGAGAGATGCGCCGGGCAATGCGAACTTCGTTGCGGAAGCGCTCGAGCGCCGCCGGATCGTTGGCGGTGGATTCCGGGAGGAACTTCAGGGCGACCGCCTGCCCCAGCGTGAGATCGTCCGCCCGATAGACCTCTCCCATGCCGCCGCGCCCGAGAAGCGCGACCAGGCGGTAGCGCTCCGCCAGCAGCGTGCCGGGCAGAAAGCGACCCTGCATGGTCCCGCTGGAGATCGGCGTTTTCGACACAGAACGGCTGGCAGGGCTGGGCGTGCGCGGCGGGGCCGGCGTTCGCGCAGCAGGCGTCGAGGTCGCAGTCACGTCCGGCGAGTGGAGCGAGCTGCCGCATGCCGGACAGAAGCGGGCGCCGGAGTCAGTCTCCCGACCGCACGAGGAACAGTGAATGGAGGAGAGCTTCGCCATTCAAGTGTCGCAAACGCGCCATCATAGCAGGGGATCCAGGGACGAAGCGGGGTTAGGGTAGGTCAGAGAAGGGCGTTTCGAGTTTCAGGTTTCAAGTTTTGGCAAAGACAGTTGCGAACTCGTGATTAGCGCAAATTGTTCCACGTGGAACAATCGCAAAATCGCGGCACTAGTGGTATGGCCACACCCATTCCCTACCGGGAACGGTTCTGACTCTCCGGCGCCGCCATCCAACGCGCGAAGATGTCCTAGGTCAGAGAAGGGCGTTTCGAGTCTCAAGTTTCGGCAAAGCCAGTTGCGGGCTCGGATACGCGCAAATTGTTCCACGTGGAACAATCGCAACATCGCGGCACTCGTTGGTATGGCCATACCCATTCCCTACCGGGAACGGTTCTGACTCTACGGCGCCGCCATCCAACGCGCGAAGATATCCTCGACATTCACACCCGTCCCCTCGGAGATCAGGCGCGCCAGTTCTTCGGTTTTGAAAGCTTGCGCAGACTTCTCGTTTCGCGCTAGCAGATAGCGAAGGGCATCGCGCAGGCTCTTCTGGCCATGGGTACGCTCGCGAATGCGATCGTCGATCTCGGCAGCCATGAGCGCGCCGCGGGCAAAGACGTTCTGCCCAATCCGAAAATCGACCGAATACATGAACGACGCCTCGCGCGAGAGCACCAGCAGCGGCATGTGTCGAATGAAAGGAGGCGCATCTGCGAGGGTCTTGCGCAATATCTCCAGCTGCCGCCGGCGAGAGGCCGCTCCTTCTTCCGGCGGCATGGCGTCGGCGACGGCCTCAATTGCGGCGTAACGTCCAAATCCTTCGTTGAACCAAATCGTGTCGATCACCGGCGGCAGCTCCCAGTTGAAGGGCAGGTAGCCTTCCCCGTAGGCCCGTTTTGGGATCCAGCAATGCGCGATATGGTGGGCGTAGTTGAAAAGCGTCATCTTGCGCTCGCGGTCGGAGCTGTCGCGGCGAATGGCCTGGGGGACGGTAAGCGTAAAGGTCCCGCTGTCGAGGTGCTCCTGGCTGAAGCCATAGGTATGGCCGGCGAGAGGACGCAGAAGCTCAAGCTGCGCCGTGTATTGCTGGAAGGGAGCTGTTCCAAAATAGGACTGGACGTTGTCCAGCGCCTCCCGCGCCAGGTCAGCTTCGAGGTTGATGTCTGCATCTCCCTCGGCGTAGACCGCCATGACGAGCGGTATCTTTCCCGGCCGGCGGCGAACCTGCAAGTCAGGTCCCATCAGGATTTGTGAGTCGGCCAAAGCGTAATAGTTAGCTGCGCGCGCAGTTATGCTCCCGGTCGGCGAGGTTGCGGGAGCCAGCGTTGAGAGGACGGGCCACTCCGGCGGGCTGTCGACGTGCAGCTCTATGGCGCGGCCCTCGAGTCCGTCGATGTAACCGAAGACGGAATATCCCAGCAGTCCGAGATATCGCGGCCTTACCTTTGAGCTGTCGATGGCTTCGGGAAGCTCGTGCTCCATCCGATCAATGTTGACGTCGTATTCAATTCGGGAAATTGTTTGTCCCTCTTCGCCCACGAGCCAGCGAGGTCCCTGAGACTGCTTGCTCATGGTGAGAGACTCGGCCTTTGGCGAAAGCGCGCGCGGCTGCTCAACGAAGGAGTCGTAAAGGACGAGCGCATATCCACCGGGATAGTTGCGGGGAACTATAAAAACCGCGGGACCGGCAAGAGGTGGTGAAAAGTCGATCCGCACATGGACAGAGCTTTCTCCCGCTGCCCGGTACTGCAGATGATAGGAAAGCGCGGCGTCTTGCGCGCCGCAGCAGACCGCCAGCACGAGGATTGCGAGCGGTAACGCCTGGCGCATTTTCGCTCGAGCGCGCTTAGTGGCGGCGATCGATTCCGCTCCGGCGATCGGCTTTTCGACGCTCCGGACCGCGCTCAATCGTTGCCCGCGCCTGATCGAGATTCTTTCTTCGCTCACCGGAACGGATTGGGCCAACTCTTCGCTGCTGGACTCGACGCTCTTCCATGGCTGTTCTCCCTCGGCAGAGCATGATAAACGAAGCTTCGCTCAATTACGCGAAGTCTGCAGTACTGAAAGTCGAAACCGTTGCTGGAAGAGACTGGACGAACTGGACTGCGCCAACCCGACCGCTGCCCAGCTCCGCAGCTTCGGAGCTCTGAGTGTGAGAAAGTATCGCAGCTGACCCGCTGAGAGGAGCTTTTAAACGATGAAATGGCTTTGCGCTGTGGTGGCGGTGATGTGCTGCGCGCTGTCGTGTGGGGCGGCCGATCTTACCGGGAACTGGGTGGCGGAAAATCCCCTGCCCGACGGAACTGTTCGCAAGACGTACTTTGATCTCAAGCAGCAAGACTCCAGCATCACCGGCCACATCCGTGTGACGCAGTTCTACTACACCATCTCCGAGAGCAGCGGGACGCCTGAGGCTTTTACCATAACGGGAACGATGATGGACGGAAACAGCCCGCGCAAGGTCGTCTATGAAGGCAAACTTGCCGGCGAGGAATTGCACATGGCCACTCGGCGCCGTCCGGACGCTCCGCTGGTCGAGGTTGTCGCCCATCGCGCGCCTGCCGGTGAAGGGGCGATGCCCGCGCGCATCGCGCCGCCCGCCCTGCACAAAGTCGCCTATAACGCCTTGGCCAAGACGCCGCCCATGGGCTGGAACAGTTGGAACAAGTTCGCCGGCCGCGTGGACGATGCTACCGTGCGCGCCATTGCCGACGCGATGGCCGCTAACGGCATGAAAGACGCCGGGTACACCTACATCAACATCGACGACACCTGGGAGGCGGAG
>JAFAUE010000227.1 GCA_019243475.1 Acidobacteriota bacterium
TCGCAGGGCGTGGGCACCATAAACGGAACGGTCATGAATGGTGACAAGCCGCTCTCCGGCGCCCTGGTAATGCTGGTGCCTCCCGACGTTGCTGACAATCTCAGCCTATTTCGCCGCGACCAGAGCGACAGTGACGCGACGTTCATATTGAATGACGTTGTCCCTGGCAGCTACACCGCCGTCGCAATCCAGAACGGCTGGGACATGGAGTGGGCTTCGCCGGAGGCTCTCCGCCCCTACCTGGCGAAGGGCACGCGTGTTGAAATCACTGGGAAGCAGGCGCTGGACATTAAGGTGGCGGCGCAATAGCCGGGCTCCTTCCTAACTCTCAGAACCACTCACTTCGATAGGCAATCCACCAGCTCAGAAGCGCAATGGGAATTGTTGCCAGCAACCCCCACATGAGCGGCAGCACGAAGTCTGCGATCACGCCCAGCAGTAAGAAGATGGTCCAGAAGATCTTTCGCTGCACTATCTCGACTCCGAATCTTCGCGGACTACGAGAACGCCTGCGCCGCGGATTCCATCATGCTTCAACGCCTGCAGCGCCTGATTCGCCTCGCTCAACGGAAAAGTATGCACTTCAGTACGGATCGGGATCTCCGCCGCGACTTGCAGGAAATCGATGCCGTCCTGGCGGGTGTTGTTCGCGACGCTGCGAATCTTGCGCTCCCAATACAGCAAGTCGTAGGAGAAGGACGGAATCGGACTCATATAAATCCCGCCGAGCACCAGCGTGCCGCCGCGTTTCAGATTCCGCAGCGCAGCGGGAACCAGGTCGCCGGCCGGCGCAAAGATAATGGCTGCATTCAATTGCTCAGGAGGATCGTCGTAGGCATCCCCCACCCATTCCGCTCCTAACTCGCTCGCAAGCTTGCGGTGCTTCTCTTCCCGAGTTGAAACCATTACCCTCATGCCCCAGTGCTTCGCTACCTGAATGCAGACGTGTCCTGCGGCGCCAAAACCGTAGATGCTCAGGGTGTCTCCAGGCTGAAGTTCACACAGCCGCAGCGCGCGGAATCCGATAATGCCGGCACACAATAACGGCGCGGCCGCAACATCGGTGAAACCGTCAGGAATCGCATAGACGAAACGTTCCGGCGCGACGATGTATTCCGCGTACCCGCCGTTGACTGTCCAGCCGGTGAAGAGCCCATTCGGACACAGATTCTCGCGCCCGCGCATGCAAAACTCGCAGCGACCGCAAGTACGATGGAGCCAGGGGATCCCGACGCGTGCTCCGACTTCGTACTGCCTGGCATGGCCTCCGCGATCTACAACCCGTCCTACGACCTGATGGCCGGGAATAATGCCCTCCAACTGCGTGACAAGCTCACCCTCCACGACGTGCAGATCTGTCCGGCAAATGCCACAAGCACCCACTCTCACCAGTACTTCATCGTCGCCGGGAGTCGGAGTAGCAACCTCGCGCAACTCGAGCGGACTACTCTCGATTGCCGCAGGCTGGCGCAGAATCGCCGCTTTCATTGTGCGCTTCTCTCAAATACATTAGAACGTCGTCGCAACTGAAAACGCTAATGATCGTCACCGCCGAATATCACGACATCTCCGTCGATAACTCGCCGCTCCGCATGTTTCTCGCGATGCCGAAGGATGAAGGCAAGAACAAGTACCCCGCCGTCATCTTCTACTCGGACATCTTTCAGCTTACCGGACCGATGCTCCGCGCCTGCGTGCGCCTTGCGGGATACGGATACGTCGTCGCTGCGCCGGAGATCTATCACCGCATCGAACCACCGGGGACGGCGATTCCCTTTGACGACTCCGGCCGCACTCGCGGGCTCGAGGACGCGCGCAAAACCCCCGTTTCGGACTTCGACCGGGATTGCCGCGCCGTGCTGGACTTCCTGCTGCAGCATCCTAAAGTCTCGCCCTCCAAGCTGGCTGCTGCCGGATTCTGCATCGGCGGACATCTCGCGTTTCGCGCCGCGCTTCAGCCCGACGTGCGCGCTACAGTCTGCTTCTACGGCACGGGCATCCATGACGGTAAGTTGGGCAAGGACGATGACGCCGGCTCTCTGCAACGAGCGAACGAGATCAAAGGCGAGCTTCTGATGATATTTGGGGAGACCGATCCCCATATCCCCAAAGAAGGTCGCGAGGCGATCCGCGCTGCGCTACAGCAGGCCGGCGTGAAGTATCGGGTGAAACTCTATCCAGCAGAGCACGCCTTTATGCGCGACGAAGGACCGCGTTACGACCCGGAGTGCACGGACCTGGCTTTCGCCGACATGATCCATCTCTTCCGCAGCAATTTTGGCGAGAGTTCGCGCACCGCGTCCTCTTAATGACTCGGAAGCTGCATCCAAATCAGTGACCAAGCGAATGTTCGCGCTTGGGTCGAGGCAAGATTCGCATGGGCAGAAAACTCCAGATTGTCCTGCTCGTATTCTTTGTACTGGCAGGCATTCGCGTATTCATGATCTACCGCGGCCGCCACGCCGCTGTTCCAGCTCCGGCTGCAACGCCGAATCCAAATTTCAGCGCCGATGACTACGTCGTTCCCACGCAAACCCACGCCTACGATCTGAAATCATCGAAAGAAGCTTTGGACGGCAAGACTGTATGGGTGAAATCGGGCAATCAGGTTTACTACTACCCCGTTTCCGGCGGGCATGTGGACTTCAAGCATGCGACCGGCCTGCTTCCGCCGCTCGATAAGCTTTCAATCACGAACGTGATGCAAGCAACTGCTCCCGCGAGCAAAGGCCAGGAGATCGCGCCCGGCGTTCGTGTTCACGAAGAGCAGGTGCTGGCTGCGTTCCATCGCGCAGACGACAGCAAGACCTACGCGGCGCCCATCGGTGCGAGTCGAGGTGGCGATTACACGCTTTATATCAACGACACGTTTTACTTCGAAGACCCGCACCAGCTTTACAAGCACTGGCCGCCAGACATCTGGAGTGCGATCGATCAACACCAGGCGAAAAAGGGAATGAATGAACTGCAGGTGGCGATGGCGCTCGGCGTCGGTGTACCCCAAGGCAGCGGCGGCGAATACGGAAATCGTACCCTGACCTTCGACAACAATGGTCATCCCATTACCGTGACCTTCGACCACAATCGCGCGGTGCAAGTCACCACGTCATAGGGTCGAAATTACGCGAATCCCGCGCCAGGAACTCTCATCCAATTGCGGTTGCTTTTTATTTGAGCGCGAAGCAGCTGGTATAGTTTCGCCTCTGAGGAGAACCGCCATGATGCTGGATTGGAATGAGTACCAGAAGGAACTGCTCACCACCATTGGGAAATTCGCGCAGCTGTCGCCAGACACGGTTGCCGGATACCAGACACTCGGCAAAGCCGGCTCTAAGACCAATCATCTCGATGAGAAAACGCGGCAGCTGATCTCGCTAGCGGTAGCCGTCACAACCCGCTGCGACGGCTGCATTACCGTCCATACTGGCGCTGCGATCAAAGCCGGCGCCACCAAGGAAGAGGTCGCCGAGGCGCTGGGCGTTGCCGTTTCCATGAATGCCGGCGCCGCGCTGGTGTACAGCGCCCGCGTGCTCGACGCTTACGCCGCGAAGACCGCAGAAACCGCAGCGGCACGATCATGAGCCAACGTGTAGAGACGCGGCGCCGCGCGTCTCTACATTCGCGCTCCCAGTTATTTGTTACCAGCTATAGTGCACGGTGTAAGTCACCACTTTTTCTGCGTCCGGCTGAATGCTGACGGGAAACTCGATCGTCTTGCTGTCGAGCTTGCGGTATTTATCTGACTCGCCGCGGACTTCCCAGTTCGTCCAGCGGTAGAGGTGCTCGACGACGCGCACTTCCACAGGCGCCTTCTTGTGATTGCGAACCTTAATCTCAAAGCTCTCGTCGATCCAGTGCTCTGAGCTGTTCATCCGATACGCCGTTCTTCGCCGTTCGCCGACGAGGTCGAAGGAATTGCCGGTATACAGGCGGATCATTTCATCTTTCGGCGTGTGGTCGATCATGTTCTCGCCGGTGAATTCAAGCTGGCCATCTTCGTCCTGTCGATAGAAGCGGACACGCCCGGCAGGAAGCGCGATGCCGAGATTGTTTTCTTTGCTGTTCTTGAATTCCTGCATTACCCAGACTTTGGGATTCGAAGCTGTGCCGTAGTTCTCCTGGTTGCGGATGTATTCCATTCCGTAATTGGCATAGTTCTGGTCGATCTTCACGCCGTCATAGACGTAGATCGATTGCGAGTTGACGCCACTGGCCCGCACAAACTCCACCTGCTTGGTTTCCTGATCGTGCAGCGTCGTCGGGCGCTGCAGAGTGTAGAGATGGAACTCGTCAAAGGCCTTCTCCCGCACCACGGGCTGCATGGCGCCATCCACTTCCACGGCCTGCGCTGCCGCTTTCATCACATAATTGCGGCTCTCCGGCTGGATCTTGTTTACGTCGCCGGCCATCAGCTTGACCCGCGCCTCGTGGAAGGTCTTCCCGCTTTGGTTCTGCAGAGTGACCCAGCCAACCAGCAGCAGGGTGTTCCCTTTCGGCGGCGCGACGATGTTGTAATCTGCATGCCAGTTGAATCCGCCGGTCACATAGCTGAACTCTGCCGGGGTGTCTGTTCCCGAACCGGCAAGCTTCCAGGTGAGAGTGGGTTTCAAAATAGTATCTTCAGCGAGCGCGGGAAACAGCGGTTGGCCGGGCAGTCCAAACTGCAGCTTGCCATCGACCTCGATAATCGGCTGCTCGCTCGCGGGCTGCACATATCCGCCGTAAGGATTCGGAATCGGCTGTCCGGCGTATCCGCTGCGCACGATTTTGCCTTGCACGATCTTCTTGTCCGGTTGCACAAAAGAAATCGTCTTGCCTTCATACAGCGAAAGCAGCAGGCCCTCGGACACGGGATCATTGCGGTAATTCTGTTCGAGAATTTGCAGGGCATGGCCCGGCGTGAGCGGCCTCAGGATCACCGAATCAGGTTCCATGCGCGACGTGATGTCCGTAACGGTCACGTCGCTGACGCCCGGTGTCAGATGCAGGTTCAGGTTCTCGCGAACCACTGCGAACTGCTGGTTGTAGATAGTGATCGCAGCTGGGCTCTCATCGCCAGCCGCGAAGGATGTTGAACTCAAGGTGACGAACACCAGGAGCAATGCCGTTAATCGTTGTCTCATCTTCTCCTCATTTAGCGGGGGAGGACAAGTTGAGAGAAGAACGACATTGAACCGAAAGCTTGCAGGAAATCGGTTGCGAAGGAGTGCTGATTTCTTTGCGAAATCCGCACAATCGCGAAATCACGAAATCGCAAATCCCCTGCAAGCCGCGCGCTCGGGTCCGTTCATCTTCATTAGCTGGATACCTCCCTCGACACCCGGTTAATCCTGCAATTTCTGAATGTTAGACTTTAACCAATAGCATGGCGGAATATCTGGTTCACACCGCCGACGAGCGCGGACACGTTTCAGAGCACGTGGAGCACGCAGCCTCGGTTTCCGAGCTGCGCGAGCGCTTTGCCCAGCAGGGTTTGCTGGTTACCGCAGTTAAGCCGCGCGGCCTGCTGGGTCAGGCGGGGCCGGCGCGTCAGAAGAAGGTAAGACTCGAAACTTTCGTCATCTTCAATCAGCAATTCCTGACTCTTATCCGTGCCGGATTGCCGATTCTGCAGGGACTGGATTTACTCAGCCGCAGGCAGAAGAACCGCTATCTGCGCACTATTATCGAGAACGTGCGGCAACGGGTGCGTACCGGCGAGTTGCTTTCAGAAGCATTTCGCAACGCTGCTCCCGGCGCGGTGTCCAAGGTTTACACGACAACGCTCCTGGCCGGAGAGAAGAGCGGCAATCTCGAAGAAGTGCTTGGCCGCTTCATCGCTTTCCAGCGAATCGCGTTGGCGTTCCGCAAGAAGTTGGTGGCATCACTGGTTTATCCAGCTCTGCTCATCACCATGGTGACACTGATGTTCACCTTCTTGCTCAGCTACGTGGTGCCGCAGTTTCAGACTCTTTATTCCCAGATCGGAAATGGCAGCCTGCCGCCGATGACGATTTTCGTGCTCAGCGTCGGCGACTTCGCCAAGCACTGGATTTGGCTCTTTCTGCTGCTGCTCGTGGTCGGCAGCTTTCTTCTCTGGCGTTGGAGCAAGACAGAAGGCGGCTCGACCGCGATTGACCGCTTTCGTCTGTCGTTACCCATTGCCGGCGGCATCTGGTTGAAGTATCAGGTCGCCATCTTCTCGCGCACTATGGCTACGCTGCTTAGCGGCGGATTACCTTTGGTGCAGGCGCTGGAAACAGCAGGCGATTCCATCGAAAGCAAGTTGTTATCGAATGCCATTCTCGATTCCGTGCAGAAAGTTCGCGAAGGACGGCCGCTCTCCCGCAGTCTCGAGGAAACCAAAGTTTTTCCCGACTTGGCATATGAGATGGTCGAAGTAGGCGAATCCACAGGAGCTCTGCCTGCAATGCTCACGTCGGTGGCGGAGTTCCTGGAAGAAGACGTTCAAACCGCGTTGAGCGCGGCGCTGTCTCTAATTGAGCCTGTCATTCTGATCGTGATGGGCATCGTCGTAGCAACGGTACTGATTTCTCTTTATCTACCAATTTTTCAATTGGGGGCGCAGGCCGCAGGTTAAGAAGTTTTATGGCAGACACAAGTATTTTTATCTCGAGTCCGGCGGACGGCAATTCTGAAACGCGCGCGCGCGACTTGGCCCGGCGTTACCGGCGCGAATTCGTTGACCTGAAGAACTATCACATCCAGCACGAACTCTTCCGCACCGTTCCGGTGGACCTGATGTTCCGCTACAACTTCGTTCCCCTCGAAGAACATGGCGACGAGTTGACGATTGCCATCTCCGATCCCAGCCGCCTGATGATGATCGACGAAGTCGGGCTGCTGCTGAATAAGCGCGTAAAGGCAAAGGTCGCGACCCTCGCGCAGATCGAAGAGATCCTCAAGAAGACGGAACAGTCACAGCGCGTCCTTGAGGAAGCCACCGAAGGCTTCACCTTCGACGTGGTGCGCGAGGACGAGGCAGGCGATGAGACGATCTCCATCGAGCGTCTCACTTCCGAAGCGGACATCAGCCCGATCATTCGCCTCGTCGACACGACGATCTTCACCGCTCTCGAACGCCGCGCAAGTGACATCCACATAGAAACTCTCGACGACTCAGTCGTCGTGAAGTACCGCATCGACGGCGTGCTGCAGCAGGCCATGCAGCCGATCTCGAAGGAACATCACACCACGATTATTTCGCGCATCAAGGTCATGAGCGAGCTCGACATCGCAGAGCGCCGCGTGCCGCAAGACGGCCGTTTCCGCGTGAAATACAAGGGCCGCCTCATCGATTTTCGCGTGTCGATCATGCCCACCGTGCACGGCGAGAACGCCGTTCTGCGTGTGCTCGACAAAGAGTCGATGAGCGAGAAGTTCCGCAAGCTCACGCTGGATGTCGTCGGTTTCGACGAAGACGATCTTCGCCACTTCCGCCGCTATATCAAAGAACCTTACGGAATGGTGCTTGTCACCGGCCCAACCGGCTCAGGCAAGACGACGACGCTTTACGCCGCTCTCAACGAGATTAAAAGCGAAGAAGACAAGATCATCACCATTGAAGATCCGGTGGAATATCAGATTCGCGGCATCACACAAATTCCGGTAAACGAGAAAAAAGGTCTTACGTTCGCGCGCGGACTGCGTTCCATTCTGCGTCATGATCCGGACAAGATTCTTGTCGGCGAAATCCGCGATACCGAAACCGCGCAGATCGCCATCCAGTCCGCGCTGACTGGGCACCTGGTATTCACCACCGTCCACGCCAATAACGTGGTTGACGTGATTGGCCGCTTCCTCAACATGGGTGTCGAAGCCTACAATTTTGTTTCCGCGCTGAACTGTATTCTGGCCCAGCGCCTGGTGCGTGTAATCTGCGATTCCTGCAAGAAAGCTGTACATTACTCGCCGGAACAGCTCGAAGCCAGCGGGCTCAATCTCAAGGAATGGGGCGACTTCAAATTTTATGAGGGCGAAGGCTGCATCGAGTGCGCGGGAACAGGTTATAAGGGCCGTACGGCGATTCACGAGCTGCTCGACCTCACCGACCGGATTCGCGAGTTGATTCTGGAGAAGAAGCCTACGTCGGAAGTTCGCAAAGCTGCCCGAGAGGAAGGCATGCGCTTCCTGCGCGAATCGGCTCTGGCAAAAGTTCGCGCTAACGTGACCACATTGCGCGAGATCAACAAAGTAACCTTCATCGAGACCTCAAGATAATGGCTATGGGACGGGAAGCCAAACCGCGCCTTGCTTGCGAGATCACTGCACAGCACGTGATCGCCGCTCGCGCGCGCAGCGATGCCGGCGCGTTGGAGGTTCATACCGTCCGCCGCCTGGAACCGGACGTCGTGCGCCCATCGCTGGCCCCCGGCAATGTGAGCAACTCCAATGCTCTCGCTCAGTCGGTTGCTGGAGCCTTGAGCGCGGTCGGCGGGCGCAAGCGCGATATCGTCGCCATCATTCCCGACGCGGCTGTGCGGGTGCTGTTGATGGACTTCGACACGCTGCCGGATAAAGCCGCTGAAGCCGAGCCCATCATTCGTTTTCGTCTGCGTAAATCCATTCCATTCGACGCTGAGCAGGCGGCGCTCTCTTTCCAAAGCTATCGCAAGCCGGAGGGCGTGAAGGTACTGGCTGCAGTGACACCGCGAGAAGTACGCGACGAGTACGAGTCAGTGTTTCGCAGCAGCGGGTATGAGCCAGGCTATCTCGTGCCATCGACGCTGGCTGCGCTCCATGGCCTTGATGCAGACCGTCCAACGTTGCTGGTCAAAGTCGATGGCAGCTTCATCTCCGTAGCCATTGCGGACCGAAACGAGCTGGTCTTCTATCGCATGCTGGACGTGGTGCCCGGCCGCAGCGGAGCTACGATTGCCGACGAAGTGTATCCCTCCGTCGTCTTCTTCGAAGACAACTACACCGCCAAAATCGAGCGCATTCTCCTCGCCGCGACTTCGAATGTCGAGGAGTTGAGGCAGGCTTTGCAGGAGCAGACGGGCCTGCACGTGGAAATGCTCGACGCAGGCAGCGAGGCAGGCGACAGTCTCTCAGGCGATGGTCTTCCCCTTTCGGCACTGGCAGGCGTGGCAGGAGTCCTTACGCACTGATGCGAATCTCCATCAATCTCGCGTCGCAGCCTTATCAGGATGAAGGCCGTTTCTACCGCCAGTGGGGCCTGGCGCTGGTCGCCATGCTGCTGCTTACTGCCTTCCTGCTGACCATGGCTGTGCGCCATCGCATCAATTCCCAGAAGGACTGGGTTGCTGCGCGCGATGCCGAAGCGAAACTCGCTGCTCTTCACCGCGAAGAAGCGGAAGCGCAGCGGATACTGGCCGAGCCGCAGAACCGCGGCACTCGCGATCGCTCCCAATTCCTGAACGCCGCCATTCTGCGCAAGTCCTTTTCCTGGACGCGGCTGATGGAAGACATGGAAAAGGTCATGCCCGCGGGATTGCGGGTTGTGTCCATCGCTCCGGTTCTCGACCAGCACAATCGCTTTGTGCTGAAGGTCCAGGTGCAGGGCGAGAGACGGGAGAGCGCGATCGAACTGCTGCGCAATATGGAAAAGTCGCAGCACTTCCGCTCCGCGGAGCTGGTTGACGAAACGCGCAATGAAGCTCGCGGCGGAGAGGGTGGAGTGAAGTCCGACATCATTACTTCTTACTCGCCCGCCGAGGCGCTGGAAGGAGGCGAGTAGTGGCCGATCTTACGCGCGCGCGCAAGCGCATGATCACCGCGGTCGCCGTGCTAGGCGCTATCGACGCCGCTGCCGCAATCTATCTCGCGTTGCCCTTGCGCGCTGGCGCGGCGCAGCCTGCTCAGGTGCAGCAGCTGGCCGAAGAAGAGTACCGCCAGGTCAGTCGCACAACCGTGCCACTGCGCGGCATCGATCAAAAACTCAGCCAGGCACAAAAGGACGACGCGGCGTTCATCAATAATCGTCTGCCGGTGCGCTATTCCGACGTAGTTGCCGAACTCGGAAAGCTGGCCAGCGCCAACCACATTACGATCACCAACGTCGCTTATAAAACCGCGCCCGATAAGCTACCCGGCATCGACGATCTCGAAATGCACGCGGCGCTCGACGGACAATACGTAAACCTGGTGAGGTTCATGAACGCCGTTGAACGCGACAGGATGTTCTTCACCATCGATAGCGTTGGCCTCAGCGGGCAAACTGGAGCGCGCGCCGGCGAGGTCCGCCTCGACATGAAGCTCGACACCTACCTGCGCGGACAGAGCCAATTATGAAAATTGGAGCGGAGAACAAAAAAGAGCTGTACGCGATGATCACCTTGATGATCATTGCGGCTGGCGCTCTTCTGTATTGGATCTCCTCTCCCAGCACTCCCACTCCTGGCGCGGCCGCTCCCAAAGACAACGCAAACGCAGCCCTCGCCCAACCCGAAGCTGCCAATCGCACAGGCCGTTCACGCGGAAAATCAGGCCCACCGCTCGATCCGACGCTGCGCACCGACCTGCTCAGGAACAGCGAGGAAGCCGAATATAAGGGCAGCGGTCGGAACATCTTCGAGGCGCAAGCGGAGATTCCCAAACCAATAAAGTCGCCGGTCGTGCCGCAACCGAAACCGCAGCCCGCACCGGAAGTCGCAAGCGGCCCTCCGGCTCCTCCCCCAATCCCGCTGAAGTTCTACGGATTCGCCAATCGTCCCGGCCAGCCGAAGAGCATCTTCCTCGCCAATGGTGACGACATCTTCGTCGGCAAAGAGGGCGACATCGTCAGCCGCCGCTACAAAATCATTCACATCACGCCGACTCAGGTGGAGATTGAGGACGTGCAGAACAACCACCGTGAGGCCATTCCACTCACCGCAGGCTCTGCGTGAGACGCTCGCGACATTCAGCGCGCGATGAAAGCGGATATGTCCTGCTTGC
>JAFAUE010000200.1 GCA_019243475.1 Acidobacteriota bacterium
GGTCCGGGATTGATTTGGGTGAAGTACGTGACCACGTTGAGGCGCGCCGCCGAAGTACTGGGGCACAGTTGCGCCTGATTGGGCGCCGGACAGGCCGCATACCCTAACGAGCGGACGTTGCCGGCGACCGCACCGGGCTGATTCACATTGAGAGGATCGCCCTGAGCCAATGTCAGCTGTCCATTTGCACCGACTGCGGTAACGGTTGCGACGGCGTATCCATTGGTGTTGAAAATCATCAGCACGTCGCCGACTCTCGAACCGAACACCGGATCGTTGTAGGTCTTCCCGTTTGGGGCCGGGGCTGCATTGCCACTGCTGTCGTAGGTGTTGGTGTCGACCGTAATGCTGGTGCCGTTCGGTGAGATCGTGCTTACTGGCTTGTTAGTCACCGGCCAGGTGTTATCGATATAAGCGATGGTGATTGCGTCGGTGTTGTTTGCGCCCTGCGCATCAAACGGCACAACCGGGGCGAGCAGGTTGTTGGGATACACACCGTTTGTGAGGTAGCACTGAGTAGGTCCGCATGCAGCCAACGCGTTCCCTGCTCCGCCGGTGGGCAATGCGATTCCCGCCTGGGGAATACCGATTGAAGCTTGCGTCAGATCGCGGGTGATGATGGCCAGCGCGCCACGCGCATTTTGCTGCATGTCCGAGCGCGACAACGCGGTCTGCGTAACGTTGGTGGCGGTCTTAAACAAAGTTACACCGGCGCCGATAACCAGCAGCCCAAGCGCCATGGAGACCAATACCTCCATCAGCGTGAATCCGCTTGCGAGATGTTGACTTCTGCGCATGCTGGCTTAGCGATAAGTAGAGATGTACGTGATCTGCTGGTATGTGCGCCTTAACGCACCATTCCCATATTGAATGGTGATGGTCACACGACGCAGGTTTGGATTGACTGAGCCGTCGGCTAGAAACTGGGGCGCGAATAGGATCTGCCGCTGCAGCACTAAATTCCTGCCATCGGGGCCGGTCTCGAGCGCAGCCAGATCGTCGTTCGTGTTCATCAGCCCATCGGGGCCGACCTGGTTTGCAGGCTGCATGCCATCTTTGAAGAGGCCATTCACCGCATCCTGCGACTGATTTTGCAGATTGTTGAAGTTGATGGCGCCGGAATTCCGTTTCGCGTAAATGCCTTCGATAAACTGCTGCGCTTCCTGCCGGGCGACGGAGTCTTCCCGCGATTGCTGAACAGTCGCAATACAAGCGGCGAAAGCCGCCAGCATACCGACGATCCCAACTGTCATGACGACGATGGCGATGATGACTTCGACGAGAGTGAATCCCCGGCTCGACGCCTTACTACCGATTCGTACTCGCTTTATTGCCATTGGGTCACTCCTGCCTGCTTGACCAGCGTCCAGGTTTTAACCCGCCCGGTGACACCCCAAACCGTGATTGCTCTCGAGCTATAAAGGTCGTTGGCGCGCGCAATGTACACGACGCCATTATTGGGATTGCCCACGCCGTCCTGCACGGTACCGTCAGGGTAGAAATACAGCTGGTTCGAGCCACCGCCAAGCGCCTGATCGAAGTCGATTGCCAGATTCCCATTTCCGAACTGGTCAGGAGTCTTGGCCCCAATTGGAATGCCGGCAATGGCGAGGAACCGCTCACCGAGAGGAAGATTGATGGTGGCGTAGTTCAGCAGCACGCCATTCTGCAGGAACTGAATGTTGATCGTAGCCGGCTGGATAAATGTCATTACGTATTCCGAGCGAGTGTCGATGGCGCGCTGGTGAATGGAACGAAGCTCCTTCTCGACCAACTGCATGGCGTTGTTCGAGTGCGCCGTCTTTAGTGCCGTGGCCACCTGCATAATGGCAAAGGTAGTTGCGAGCGCGCCGATGGCAACTGCCACCAGCGTCTCCAGCAGGGTGAACCCACTCTGGCGCCTGCGCCGGCGGCCTACTGTCGGTGTGAGTTCCATTTTGGTCACCCCTTAATGATTTCAGGAAAGGGACTGCCGCTCAAAGCACCGAGGTGCTGCCTCTCGCGACTTTCCCCTTCGTAATCTTGCGTGAGAGCGAACTGCCAGGCCGATAGCTTCTTAAGTCATCGGTAACAGGCGCAACTCGTGTGGAGGAATGGAGTTGCAGGCCAAGCACATCGTGAGCCAGAGTACAAATTTAAGAGGGGAGGGCTCTAATAGCGCGACAGGGTATCACGGATACGTGAAAGTGAAAATGCGAGACGCCGGAATCGTTAAGAGGCTGCGGCCGGAGTTTCGCTGTGGGCAATCGCAAACCAGCCCTTCTTGCCCTGCTGCCAGACTGTCGTCATGTAGAACCGTTGCGGGTTAGGGATTGAAGCAGTGCGGAGAGAGGCGACATAGGAGACCACCATATCGCCGCCTTCGGGCTTTACCTGCAGCTCAGCGATCTCGATGTCGTTCACGTTCAGTGACTGGAAGTACTCAAGTGCCTGCTGACGGTCACGAATGCCGGTGGGCGTGGTCAGCGTGTAGATTGGCGCCAGGTGCCATTCGACCGCGCGAAAATCGCGATCGCGGATTGCCTTCCACCACAAGCGCTCATAGGCTTCGGCGCCCGTTGCCGTCGCCCAGCCCTGGGATTGCGGCGGCTTGCCTTCAGTGCAGCACAACAGCGGCAAAGTGATTATGAGCAAGACTGCGAATCGCAGTCGAATCATGCAGGCATTTTACTAGTTGGCAGTTCCCAGCTCGCGCCGTTCGTTTTCGTCTCTTGAAATCAGGCCACCCTCTACTGGGAAGTTTCAAGCGGCGTGTAATAACCCTCGCGCGCGTAGACTTTGAGGCGATGGCCGTTGCGCGTGGCTGCAATGGAAATTCGGCGGAAGCGTCCATCATTCTGGAACGCAGCCGGCTTGTAGGCGATCAGATAGCGGCTGCGAATCACATCGCGCAAGCGGGTGAAGGTTTTATCCAGCGCGTCGAGTTCTCCCGGGATCATGGCTTCTCCACCTGTGCGCTCTGCCAAAGCGGCCAGGACTTTATCTGAGTCGGTAGTACCGTATTTCTTGATGTCTTCGTAGTCGCGCGTACTGATGGTATATATGGTCACGCCCGTGGTTTCGGCGTCCTGAATGGCACGCTTCAAGCTGATGCGGCTGGCATTGTCTTCGCCATCGGTCAGCACAACCAGCACCTTCGCTACCCGTTCCGTTTCCGGGAATGCAGCTAATTTCCAGCAGGCAAACGAAACGGCGTCCCAAATCGCAGTGCCGCCGTTGATGCTTAACTTGTCGAGTCCGCTACCTAATGCCTTAGTATCGGCCGTGAAATCCTGGGTTACGTTCACGTCGTTGGCGAATCCCCCAACAAATGCAAGATCGGCAGGATTGCGCACGATGCCGTCCATGAATCGGGCTGCAGCCTTCTTCTCAAATTCAAACCGCGCCTTCAGTGAGCCGCTGGTATCCATGAGCAGGCCGATACGAAGCGGCAGCTTGGACTGTGGCGCGAATTGCAATAGCTTCGACGGAGGCCGATCGTCGTCGCGCACCGCGAAGTCTTTCTCCTCGAGATCGTTGACCAGCTTGCCGTGATTGGTCACGGCGAAGAAGACAGCGACCTCATCGACTACCTCCCGAATCTTCCAGGCCCCCGATCCGCCGGGGCGAATGGCAGGTGTGCTGACGTTACCGGGAGCGATTGCATGAGCGACCGGTTCCGGGGCAGGAGGTTCGGCGCAATCCTTGCAGTTATCTTCCTCGTCGCCCAGGCCGGCCAAAGCATTCTTGAGCGCATCCGAATTGGGAAAGGTGTGAACCGTTTCTGTCGCTTGTCCGGGTGCGCTTGACGTTACCGGGAGGGCCGAAGAAGCAGGACTGGTCTTATACGACGCTAGTATCTTGAGGTTGTGCTCAGCCTGGGGCGCAAGCGGGCTGGCCGGTTCTTCCTGCAAGAAGAGGTTGAGCTCGCGTTCGACGGTATCGAAGTCCTTGAGCGCGATGGCTGATGCTGCCGCCAGAAAGTGCACGTTCGCCAGGCCTTTGTGGGGAAGGCCGTGTACCCGCGCCGCTGTGTCGATTACATGGTGATAATCGCCGTGAGCGTTTTGAGCGTAGGCGAAGACCGCGAGCACATTTGCATCGGTCGGACGCAGCGCCGCAGCTTTTCCCAAACTGGTAACAGCGCCATCGTAGTTTTTTTGTCCTAACTCCAGCCGACCCAGGTTCATGAACGACTGCGCAAATTTGTCGTCCAGGCGCGTGGCGATCTCGAGTTCACTCTTCGCGCGCGTGCTGTCATCAAGGTCTTCATAGGCAATGGCAAGATTGTTGTGCGCTGAGACGAATCTCGGATATTCAGCGACCGCCTTCTCGAGGTGAGTTGCCGCCTCCTTGGGTTTCTGCTTCTGCAGCAGTTCCTCGCCTTTATTGAACTCGCTTACAGCCTTGGGTGACGCTTGCAAATCGAGCGCGGACACTGTGCCGGCGTCAATTAGCTTCTGCCGCTGTTTCCTTTGTTCCTCGCTTTGACGGTTCTGCTCATCGAGAAGCTTTTGCGCAAACTCCAGAGTTGCGAACTGAGCTTCAAGATAGTTTCCGCCGACGTTGACCATCGGAATGGTGCCGGAAGGCGCTGGATACGGGCCCTGCGCGAAAGAAGCAGTTGATCCGGAAATGGCCAGCGCACAGCATGCGCCGTTTCGCACAACCGAAAGAAAAGAAGACTTCAAACCTGGGCCTCCCACTGAAAAACGACAGGCCTTCAAGAATGCCACAAAATCTCGGCCCTGGGACTAAATTGGGATGAGCTCACGGCAGCTCTTTGGCGGCAGCTCGATCGACTATCCAAAGCAGCGCACCATGCGTGGGATGCACGTTTTTAATCGGATAAGTGTCCGGACTTCCCGCCCCCATGACCTCACGCAGGGCGGGAGCTTTGTCGTCGCCGCTGATCATAGGCATCACGCATTCCGCGTGATTGATCACCGAGAAAGTGAACGTAACCCGCCAGGCATTGAACTTGGGCACGAAGTTACCGATCACCCGCTTCTGGATTTCGCGCACTCCCTCGGTGCCGGGGAAGAGAGAAGCGGTGTGGCCGTCGGGACCCATGCCAAGCAGTATGAGGTCCAAACGCGGAAGCTGACTTTCCTTTAGCCGGAATCCAGAAGCCAGGATCTTGTCGTATTCGACTGCGACGGCATTGGCATCGGGATTTTCGCAGCGCATCCGATGCACGTTGACTTCCGGAATTGGGACTTTTGAAAGCAGCGTCTCCTTGGCCATGCGATAATTGCTGTCTGGATGATCGGGTGGAACGTGTCGCTCATCGCCAAAGAAGATCTGGATTCTGGACCAATCGATCAGCCTGGGATTTTTGTTACTACGTTCCACAAGCACGCCATGAAGAGCTTTTGGTGTGGACCCACCGGACAAGGCCACGGTGAAGCGGCCGTGATGGTCGATGGCCTCCCCGGCGCGGGCAATAAATTCATCCGCCGCGGCTTCGGCTACCTGCGCGAGCGATTCAACGATGCGAACATCGGGTTTGCGCTGTGGTTGCAATCAGGACCTTCGCATTACGCAACGGAGCGGCCGACGCTCTTGCCGGCATTCATCATTGCCACATGCCCGGCGCCCAGCAGGGCCGTCTTGTCGTTTAAGATCACGCGCACGGGAATTTTCTTCAAGAGTGCCCCTAACCGTCCCTTGTCACAGAACGCCTGCATGAAGCGCGGTTCCTTCAACTT
>JAFAUE010000008.1 GCA_019243475.1 Acidobacteriota bacterium
AGCGCTCCAGCAGATGAAAGGAGCGCTCATCCCCGAGCCGCTCCAGCGCGGTCCACAGCTCGTGTTCGCCTGCAATTTTCTTCAAGCCGATTGCGCCCGCCTGGGAGCGCGGTTTCAGCATCCACGGCGGCGGCACGCGAGCGGCAAACTCGTGGATCTCCTGATCGTTCAGGAGCCCAACGAAATCGGGGCAGGGAAGTCCGGCGAAGCGAGCCCGGGCCCGCATCGCCAGCTTGTCGCGAAAGTAGCGGGTAGTGGTTTCGCCCATTCCGGGAATGCGCATGTGCTCGCGCAGAGCCGCGGCCGTCTCCAGATCAAAGTCGTCGAGAGGTACCACACGATCGATGCGCCGGTTGCGTGCCATATGGCTGACGGCAAGGATCGTATGCGGCAGGTTCCACTTCTTGTTCACGTCCGGCATGTAAAAGATGTCGTCGACGGACTCTCGCGGCCAGGCGGCAACGTTCATCAGGCTTTCCGAGGTAAGCAGCAGAACAGTGCAGCCCTGGCGCTTGCACTCGCGCAGAAATTCGTGTCCTTTTTCGTAGCTGGCAATGCACAGGACCGTCAGCGGCGCAGACATGGTGCAGCAGTGTAATCGATACTCTGAAGGGTGCCTAACGGCGGTAGGAGTCCGGAGAGCACTTCCCTGGCTTCAAGCGAATCTTGACTGGATAGCCGGCGCTCAACGCGTCTCAAATAAGCATTCTCCCTGGATGAGTCTTCGCGCCTCCAGACAGGACGAATATGATGTAAGCCCATGAGACGCCTGGCTAGTGTGTTCCTTTCGGTTTTCCTAAGCGTGCTTTTTGTGTCGGCGCAGAACGCCCCCAGCGGTCCGCCACCCGCTTCGAAGTTCGTGCAACCCAACCCGGCGCTGATCGAGGAGAACATTCCACAAATCCCAATTGCAATTTCCGAGCAGGCCGATCGCTACACGCAGGTACGACAGGCGGGGTTCCTCGATTGGCATCCCTCGCGCCGGGAAATGTTGATCTCGACGCGGTTCGGCGATGTGCCACAGGTCCACCGGCTGGGAGCTCCAGGTGCGGCGCGTACGCAATTGACGTTTTATCCGGACCGCATCGGCTCAGCTCACTACGAGCCAGTGAATGGCAACTACTTTATCTTTTCCAAGGACATCGGCGGAGGTGAATGGTTCCAGTTCTATCGCTACGAAGTAAACACCGGCGATGTGACGCTGCTCACCGACGGCAAATCCCGCAATCTGGATGCGGTCTTTGCCAATCACAGCGGGCATTTCGCCTACGTCTCCACTCGACGCAATGGCCAGGACACCGACGTCTGGGAGATGGATGCCGCCGATCCCAAAACGGACCACATGCTTCTGCAGGTCGAAGGCGGAGGCTGGGCGCCGATGGACTGGTCTCCCGATGACAAGCAAATTCTCCTGCACCAGGAGATTTCTGCCAATGAAAGCTATATTTGGCTTTTGAATACTAACGGCGAGAAGAAGCTGGTAACACCGAGGCTCGCAGAGCAAGTCGCGTATGGTGATGCCGAGTTCAGCAAAGATGGGAAAGGCCTGTACACAACCACTGATCGCGATTCGGAATTCCAGCGGCTTGCGTACATCGATTTTGTCACTCAGCAACCGAGGTACCTGACCAGCGACATCAAGTGGGACGTGGAAGCCTTCGACATTAGTCCGGATGGGCGCACGATTGCATTCGTGACAAATGAAGATGGCGCTGGATTCATTCGTCTGCTCGACACCGCGTCCGGCCGTTATAAAGCTGGGCCGAAATTGCCTCTTGGCGTAGTGAACTCGGTCAAATGGCATAAGAATGGACACGACATTGCTTTCAGCATGAGTTCCGCCAAATCGCCGCTGGACTGCTACTCCTTCGACGCGCAAAGCCTCAAGCTCGAGCGCTGGACGGCGAGCGAAACCGGCGGCCTGAACCCTGCCAACTTCGTCAGTCCTGAATTGGTCCATTGGAAGAGCTTTGACGGTCGTACCATTTCGGGATTTCTCTACAAGCCATCATCGGCAAAGTTCACTGGCAAGCGGCCCATTATCATCAACATTCATGGTGGGCCTGAAGGCCAGTCGCGTCCGGGATTCAACGCAGGCACAAACTATTTCGTGAACGAGCTTGGCGTGGCTGTCATTTATCCGAACGTGCGCGGCTCGACGGGTTACGGTAAGAGCTTCCTGAAGCTCGACAACGGATTCCTGCGCGAAGACTCATACAAAGATATCGGAGCGCTCATCGACTGGATCAAGCAGAATCCCGAGCTTGATGCCAACGCCATCATGGTCACCGGCGGAAGCTACGGCGGGCATATGACCTGGAATGTGGCCCGGCTGTATGACGACGAGCTCTGCTGCCAGCTTCCGGTCGTGGGCATGACAAACCTGGTGACGTTCCTGGAGCATACGGAACCCTATCGCCGCGACCTGCGCCGAGTTGAGTACGGCGATGAGCGCGATCCGAAAATGCGCGAGTTCCTCGAACGCATCGCGCCGATGAACAACGCGCAGAAGATTACGAAGCCTACCTTCGTCGTCGCAGGACAAAACGACCCGCGCGTGCCGGTGAGCGAATCCCAGCAGATGGTGGAGAAACTCCGAGGCAGCGGAGTGCCCGTCTGGTTCCTCGTCGCCAAAGACGAAGGCCATGGCTTTTCCAAGAAGAAGAACCAGGATTTCCAGTTCTACGCGAGCATCATGTTTGTGAAGACATATCTGCTAAAGGAGCACGTGGAGTAAGCGCTGCGGCCACTAAGCCGCCCGCAAGCGCGGTGAAGGCACTCTCCGCGCTCAGATGCGGGCCGCAGCAGCCGCTCGTGCGTTGTCCGGGAGTGGACATGAACGCCGAGTCTTGCGGTCCAGATGAACGCCGGTCAGCTCCGTGAGCGCGGCGACTTCGCCCGTCTGCGTGTTTCGCATCTCGTGCTGAAAACGAATGACCTTTTCGCGGACTTCGAGAACAGCTGAGCGAATTTCGATCAGATCGCCGGCGACTAATTCTTTCTTGTACGAAGTGTTCTGCTGCACCGCGACCATTCCGCAATTTCGTTCCTCCATGTAGGAGCGGCCGAGTCCCAGTTCGGCGAGCAGGTTCCACGTAGCCTCGTCGAATTTGCCGGTGTACCACATCACGTTCATGTGTCCCATCTGGTCGCAGTGCCAGGGATAAACCACTCCTTTGTAGGTGAGTGTTTGCAAGGCGTCAGCTCCGAATGCATGGTAAACCCAGCCACGCCGGCTCGGCAGGTCGCGGCTGAACCGCCGGCCCTCTCGGTGCGTACTCATCGGTACATGCGCGAGATCATCGAAGGTGGCTGCTACCACTTCGAATCCGGCAAGCCTTTCCGCTCCCGAACATGGCTTTGGATTACGACATGGTGGGCGTTGACGGTGGTCATTACACTGCTGCAGAACCGATAGAGTGGTCGTAGCGGGTTGTTGATATCGACGCGGTCCAACTCGTATCGGTGGTGCGGCGGTGACCGCCAAGGCGAATCGTGACTCTCATGAAGGCGATTTTGCATGGCGGCATCCTGCCGTTGAATTGTAGATTTTGCTTGCATCAGCAATCGAACGGATATATGAAATGCAGGCCTATTTACTGGAGAAGGTCGCATGTTCAAATCAATCGCCGTCGTCGTGGGAAGTTATTTGTTGTCTATCATTCTCGTCCTGGGCACGGATCCCATCCTGTCCCGCATATTTCCCGGCGATTTTGAACGCGGACACATTCCTTCCACGAACCCATTATTAGCCAGCACGGGGTTCTTTCTGCTGATCTCGGTTTTCTGCGCCTGGGTGTGCGCACGATTCGCTCCCGCCAATCGAGCCAAGCACGTGCTCTGGTTCTTCGTAGTCGGTGAATTGATGGGCGCGGCTGCGACGGCGGCGAACTGGAATAAAGGATGGCCGCGCTGGTATTTCGTCTCCTGGCTGGTTGTGTGGCCAATCGCCTGCTGGATCGGCCTGAAGCTGGCCGGGGAGCGCAGCGCGAGTGCCTCTGCCGCTGCTAGTGCCTAAGGCGCTTGATAGGCAGTAAGTCGCTTAACATAAAGCCTTTATAGGCCGCCTTCGATCGCTGGTCGCCATTTCGATTATTCCGCGCAACAACGTCATTCCATCGGGGTTTATCTCGATAAGTAGAGGACCCCATGACACACACCAGCTTCTCTGCAAGTTTGGTTAGTTTCGGCGCGCGCGCGCTTCGCAGCGGGCGTTTGCTGATGCTCGCACTGCTCGCGAGTTTCACTACGGCGGCAATGCAGCCGGCGCAAGCTCAGAGCGCCGATACATGGAAAAGCCTGGCGATTATCGGCGGATCCACCGCCGTAGGCGCCTACGTAGGCCACAAAATGGCAGGCACGACCGGCGCGATGGTAGGTGCTGGTGTGGGTGCCACTGTCGGATACAAAATCGATCAACGTCGTCGCGCCAACGAGTACAGCCAGTACGGCTACAACGGTGACAACGGCGGCTATTACGGCAACAACGGTGGATACTATCCCGACAACGGCGGCTACTACGGCAACGGTGGATACGACAATGGTGGCTACGGGAACGGTGGCTACGGAAATGGCGGCTACGGCTACCCCTCTGGTTTCCGCAGCAATTACACCAGCCGGCGCTCCAGCAAGCGGTGAGAGAGCAGGAATAAGCAACGGGCAATAAGCAATAGGCAATAGGCAATAGGCAATAGGCAATAGGCAATAGGCAATGGTCGATGGGCTATAGGCTATCGGCCGCTACTTGTCGGACATCGCCGACGGTCTTATTGCTCCGTTCTCGCGGTAAATTCGCAGATCCGTCTTTTCGCTCGCCTCAACGGCGTACGCCGAGTCAGTCTCTTGCTCTGGGCCTTTGACTAAATCCGTGCTCGAGACAAAGTCATCCTCTTGTCTCCTACATATCACCGATCGGTCTATCGCTTATTGCCTATTGCCTATCGCTTATTGCCTATCGCTTATTGCCTCTGCCTATCGCCTACCGCTCCTGCACTCCGCATCTAAAATTGAGGTTCTGCAGGAGGCCGAGAGATGCCGAAGAAGACGATCAACTCAGACATGCCGTATCGCACTTTGGGCAGCACGGGCGAGAAGGTCTC
>JAFAUE010000437.1 GCA_019243475.1 Acidobacteriota bacterium
GGCATCGCGATAACGAATTTTTGCGACCCCGCTGCCGGCGCCTTCCTGCGACAGAGCAGAGGTCAGCGCTGCCTGGACCGCTGGATTTTCTGCGTCGATTGCCAGCGCACGACGCAGCTCGGCGATCGCTCGGTCCGACTGACTGGTTTCGAGATACAGGTTCGCCTTTGCGACGTCCTGTTGAACCTGGTTTTGGCGTAGAAGTTCGCGGGCCGTCAGTGCCGAAACATTGCGCGGGTCGAGTTTGACTGCCTGATCGAGAAGCTCCGTTGCCTTCTCCGTGTCTCCCGCGCGCACGAACTCGAGCGCTGCTTTGTAGGCCCGCTCGGATTGTTTGTGGTTGCGCAGCTCTGTCTTCGGTTTGGCGGTATCCGCCCACGACAGGGTGAGCAGAGAAAACGCAACCAGAAAGATCAGAGCGCCGCGCATGCAGAGATTCTATTCGACTTAGGAGACGAACGGACGAAGCGGGCGTTCTTGCGGACTATTGGACTAGCAAGTCCTCGCAGCAGGCGACGCACATGTCCGGCGCATGTCCTTGCAGCTCGTCAAAGCTATAGATTCCCGTGGCCACGGCGATTACTGAAATGTGATTGTGCTGCGCGGAACGGATATCTGCCGGGGTATCGCCGACTACGCACACTCGCGCATGCGTTCCGCGAATTGCTCGCGCCTGCGCGATGCCGTGAGCAAATACGTCGTCCCGCTTCTCGCGCTCTCCGGAAAATGCGCCGAAAGAGAAATAGTCGCGCAGCCCGGCGGCGCTTACCTTTGCCCAGCCTACGCGCTCAAGATTTCCCGAGGCCACGCCGAGCAGCTTGCCCTGGCTGCTCAAAATTCTTATCAGCTCCGGAATCGCCGGGCAGAGCTCCGGCTGCAACTTCGCGGCGTTGCGTTCTACCTCGGCACACATCAAGTCGAAGGCCTGAGGCAGTTGACGACGCCAGTTCTCTTCCGGCACACCAGCCTGCTCCAGATACGCGCGCAGGATTCCCACATCGGTATTTCCATGCACCGGAATGCCGTCGAGCTTCAGGTCGAGGCCGAAAACTTCGGCCACAGCTTTGTGAAACGCGTGATAGTGGACGGCGTCGCGGCTGTTCAGCAGGGTGCCATCGATGTCGAAGAGGTAGGCATCGGCGGCTTTCCAGTCAAAACCGGGCTGCGTGAATAGGCGCCGCGGACCCGGTGACGGGCTGTTTGTTGCTCCTGCCCATCCGGTCTTTAACCGTTGCGACGAGCTTTCTTTCTTTGCGACCGCCGAATCGTTGGACTGAGAGGCTCGCGGTGCTACTTTTTCATCGCGCAGCTTTCTTCTCCACCAATTCGGGTTCCAGGCGGGCGCTGCGCGGCGGACGGCGAGTGCCGTTGCGCAGCTCGTTGAGATCCAGGTTCAATTCCGAAATAGTGCGGCTCAAAGTATTGCGGTGCATTCCAAGTTCGCGAGCGGCTTTGCTCTGATTTCCATGATTGCGGTCAAGCACATTCATGATGAAACGCTTCTTGAATTCGCGAACTGCTTCCGAATAGAGAATGCCGGACTCGTGCATCTGAGCAACGAGGGCCTCAAGCTGGTTCTTCACAGAGCCTCCAAAGCACGCCAATAAGAATCAACAGCAGCGCAGCCGCTCGCGGCCGCAGGGTATGAACGAATGAACTACTTGGGTGCAGCTGCCGGGGCAGCTTTCTGCGCCGATTCGGCGTTTATCTCCGCAGTCTCCTGCAAGTGCGCGATCGCCTGCGCTCCAGAGCGCACGCGGGCCCGCAACTCGTAAGGCGCAATCCACGTCGCGGTGCGGGCGGCCACCAGAAAATATCCGCCCAGACTGGAACGTGAAAGCGCCTGATTGTCAGGAGCAAATGCGGCGATTGCAAGCACGCCGACGGTGACGATAGCGACGCCGCGGACGAGTCCGAAGACTCCTCCCAGAAAGCGGTCAATGCCGCGCAATCCTGCTTCTTTCATTGCCCAGCGCGCGATGCGTCCTACCATGCCGGCAAAAATCAGCACGGCAAAGAAAATGGTAAGAAACGCCGCGACGTCGGCATATTGCGTAGCATTCACGTAAGGGCGAAACACACCCGAGAGTCGATGGTATCCCCAAACAGCGCTCAAATACCCGAGAACCACGCCGGCCAGAGAGAAGATCTCGTAGAAGAAGCCTTGAGCCGCTGCCAACAAAATAGAGAGCAGAAACACGCCAACAACACCCCAGTCAAAGAGCGTCACAGTGCGAGCTCCTTCCCCGATAGTTGGCGATAAGCCTGAACATATTTCTCGCGCGTCTTGCGAACGATTTCCTCCGGCAGCGCGGGTGCCGGAGGGTTCTTGTGCCAACGGATTGATTCCAGATAGTCGCGAACAAACTGCTTGTCGTAAGAAAGCTGTGCTCCGCCGGGACGATAAGTATCCGCGGGCCAAAAGCGTGAGGAATCCGGAGTCAGCACCTCGTCGGCCAGAGTAATCTCGCCGTTGATCAAACCGAACTCGAATTTCGTGTCAGCGATAATTACGCCGCGTTTCTTTGCGTGCTCAACCGCGAGAGAGTAGATGCGGAGTGTGAGGTCGCGCAGCTTGCCGGCAATCCCCTGGCCGACAAGTCCTGCGGCTTCTTCGAAAGAAATATTTATGTCGTGTCCGCTGCTCGATTTTGTCGCCGGAGTGAAGATCGGCTCGGGCAGACGGTCGGATTCGCGCAGGCCGGCAGGCAAGGGAATCCCACAGATCGATTGCGTCTGTTGATATTCCTTCCAGCCGGAGCCCGAAAGATAGCCCCGCGCCACGCACTCGATGGGAAACATCTGCGCCCGCTTCACCAGCATCGACCGGCCGCGGAGCAGCTCCGCGAAATCGTCGAGCGGCGCAGGATAATCCTCAACTTTCGCGCTGATCACGTGGTTGGGGACAACGTCGCGCAGGAAATCGAACCAGAAAAGCGAAAGCTGGGTGAGGACTTTTCCCTTATCGGGAATTTCACTGGCCAGAATGTGGTCGAAGGCCGAGATCCGGTCCGAGGCGACGAACAGGAGGTTCTCTCCTGCTTCGTAAATGTCGCGCACTTTGCCGCGCGCATACAAAGTAAAAGCGGATAGCTCGGATTGGGCCAAAACTACGCTCAAGGGTCGGAAGATTGCTGCTCAGAAGTGACGGAAGCATTCGTATTCTAACCGCAGCAAAAGTTTTGTCAACGAGTTCGAGAGTGACTTTGCGGACAATGAACTCCGAAACACTTGCGCGAAAGAAAAAAATGTGGTGAATCGCGCGCAAGAATTTTTTCGAGAACTTTTCTTTCAGAGAAGCTGCGGAAAGATGTTGCAGTTTCTCTTTAACAATCCACTCGGCAGCTCCGCGGCCTCAAAATTCCGGAGAGCGGTCGCGATTCAACGTTTTTGATCCAGCACTTCTCGCAGCCGGCCGTAGCCGGAGCGGCTCACCGGCAGGCGAGCGCCGTCGCGAAGGATTGCAATGTGCGTGTCTTTGCCGAAGGGCTCGATCTTGGCAACGCGTTCGAGATTCACGATGTAGGAGCGGTGAATGCGCAGGAACAGCTTGGGATCAAGCGAGGATTCGAGGCTGGAAATTGTCTGCTGCTTCAGATGTTTTTTGCCTTCGCTGGCCAGGGCCACGTAATCGTCCTGCGCTTCCGCGTAGTCGAGTTTCATAATGGGAATGATGTGGACGCGGGTCCCGTCGCGCACCACGATGCGCTCCGGGAACTCGCCGGGAGCGCGGGCGGCAGCATGTAAGTCATTGGCCTGCGGCAGCTTGCCGCCCATCCGTTGCTTGGCGCGCCCCAGCGCCTGCTCGAAGCGCTCGGCGCCGAATGGCTTCAGCAGATAGTCCACGGCGTGGACCTCGAAAGCGCGCAGGGCATGCTGATCGTAGGCAGTGGCGAAGATGATCGCCATCTCTGTGCCAATGAGCTCAAGAACTTCGAAGCCATCAAGCTTCGGCATCTGAATGTCGAGGAAGACGAGATCGGGCTTCAGCTCGGTAACCGCCTTTACTGCCTCGAAGCCATTGGCGCACTCCGCCAGCACTTCGACCTCCGGATGCGCGGTCAATAATTCACGCACCACCTGCCGCGCCAGGTCTTCGTCATCGATGATGACTGCGCGAATTTTCTGTTCTGCCGAGCTCATGCCGTCGCAGGCTTCCTCTCCGCCGGAAGCACCAGCGAGACGTGAAAGCTTCCACCGTTCTTCTCCACCGCAAAGCTGGCGGAGCTGCCATAACGTGTATCCAGCCGGCGGCGGACGTTCGCCAGGCCCACTCCACCGCGCCGTCGTGCGGGGGCCTCCGGATCGAAGCTGTTTTCAAGTTCAATGCTGAGGCTCGAGCCCGCGGCTTGTTCAGCGGAGTGCTCAGCCGCGTGCAGGCGAATCCATCCACCGTCTGTAAGGTTCGCGATGCCGTGGGAGACGGCATTCTCGACCAGAGGCTGCAGGATGAGCGGCGGAACCATGCAGTCAAGCACTTGCCTCTCCACCTGCTCTTCCATCTGCAGACGTGCGCCGAAGCGAATCTTTTCCACCGCGAGGAAGGAATGGATGAGCGAAAGCTCTTCTTCGAGCGGAATAAGTTCTTTCTCGCCAAGGCCGAGGGTGCTGCGCAGGAAGTCTGCCAGGGCTATGCACATCTCTCTCGCGCGCTTGGGGTCACTGCTGGTTAAAGCGCTGATCGAATGCAGGCTATTGAAGAGAAAGTGCGGATTCACCTGCGCTTTGAGCGCGCGCAGCTCCGCATCGCGGGCAAGGACGCGCGCTTCCATGGCATGCTGCTCTGCCTCGCGCGATTCCTCCTGCGCAATCAGCACGTAGAAGAGGGCGACGGCCAGCAGGTACAGCAGAACTCCAATGCCAATGAGAAGTGGGATCTCTTGAGCGATCTTCTCATCAAGCCCGGCCAGCTTCGGAATGCGCGACAAAGCGCTGGCCAATCCTTTTGCCACCAGCGCCCAAACAAAGGCGACGATGAAGGCCGCCAGCAGGTGCGGCCCCAGCAATCCGGTAAAGCTCGTCCTGTCGAGCGGAATGCCGCGGCAGGAATACCAGGCCGACAGGCAAACAAAGGCGTAAAAGACAGCCAGCGGAAAGAAGAACGCTCCCGCTGCAAACTTATCGATCGGGCTGTGAAAAGTAATGATCCAGAAGAGAAGTTCGCTGATCGCCAGCCATGCCACGAGGTAGAGGCCCAAACGGCGCGGCGATCCAAGAATCGGATGCATGCTTTACCAGCTCTTGACCTCGATGCCGCCGAAGATCGCGGCTCCGCGAACGTGGAGCAACTTCGTCTGTGCGTCTTGCCGGGGCACGTATCGTGTCTTGTCCACATAGCCGCCGAATATGCCGGCGCCCTCGACGGAGACTCGCCATGACTCAGGCGCGATGATCTCGCCGCCTCCAAAGACTGCATTAACGTACATCACCGCTTCGTTGCCATCCATCTCAGCGCGGCTCAGATCGATCTTGAATCCTCCAAAGAAGGCGGTCACGTTGGATCCATCGAAGAATGTGCCTTCCACCTTGCGCTCAATGCCGCCGAAGACGGCAATCATGTGCAACGCGTTGGGGTTGGCATTCGGACTTGGCGTAAAGTTGCCGGGAATTGAGAATCCCGCTCGTCCTTCGCGTACTTCGTTAGAATGCCACGCCAGCCCGAGACCGGCGGCGATCAGGAACACCGGCCAAAGCTGGCCGATTCCGAAGTGGATGTAACCAAACTCGTGCAGGGTGAGCAAACAACCCATTGAAATCAGGAAGCCGCCCCACACCTGGTCGGAAGCATGACAGGCCTCGATCAGCTTCACGATGCCGACCGCAACAAAGATCATCGGCCAAAAGCGGAAGAGATAGTCGGCGCTGGCAACTCCCAGGCGGTCGAGCAGGAGCACCACGCCGACGGTCGCAATCACCAGGCCGGAGATGAGCGCTCCTGCTGAAGTCCGGCGCCGCATATCGATAGCTTCCTTGCCCTGGCGCACCCCGGGTCGCAGCACTGCGAGCGCCACGATTGCGACTACGGCCAAGATTGCGATTGGTTCCATGACTAAAACACCATGCTCCACACCGGCACGGCCTTACCGCCCCGCCTTCTGAGGCGCGACCAGCATCACGATTCCCCAGGAGATCAGCAGCAAGGGCCACCATGTTACGAGGTCTCCGGGGAGATTAACGCCTATTGTGAACACGTTTAGCCGTGAGAGCAGTACCAGGGTGCCGATTGTGGCAATCACCACGCCGACGAAGGTTTCATTGGCGGAGACTTGAAGTGGGTTGCGACTCATGGCGACCTCCTCGTGAATCATCATTACGAGGCCTACGTTAGTGGTCGTCGGGAAGCGAGTCGCGCACGATTCGGCAAACTGCAGGCCTTTACCGGCGAACGGTGGAAGCTGTCCGCGAGCAAACGGCTCTTCATTAACCAGTCGGTTTCCTGGGACCTAACCATTCTGTTCTGGATTGCGCCCAAGGCACGTCTTTAACCATCGCTTTTCTTGCCGCCGGCAGCTGCAGGAACTCACGAGAAATCAGGGAGTTGACTCTGAACCTCCACGCCGGCGCCGGCAAGCGTCCAACGCGTGGCTTTCCACTTGCTTTCTTCTCCCGGCAAGAGGGCGGATGAAAGCGGTGGATGGCAATACGCATGGGGGTGTGGTGCTTCCACCGCTTTCTAAAAACCTGGCGCCAGTTTTCACGCTGGATCGGCAGGTTGAGAATCCGAATTCCTTCTTACAAACGGGGCTTTGAGGAAAGGACTAACTATGGAAGCGACGATTCTCACGGGGCATGAGAGCTTACACACGACCGGCACGCACCTGCACTCCATCTACAGGCGAATCAACCGAAGACGATTGGCCGCGCGCGCTGGCGGGTTCACGTTGATTGAACTTCTGGTTGTAATCGCCATCATCGCAGTGCTGATCGGCCTGCTGTTGCCTGCGGTTCAAAAAGTTCGGCAGGCAGCCCAGGAGATGCAGAGGAATCGAGCGCTGGCCGAGCTCGGCGGCGGTCTGTTCTCGTTTGCTGATGGTTCAGTGCGCAACGCGCAGGCGTTTGCGTTGAGCCTGAGCGACAGCGCGCTTATGGGCAACGATACCGATCCCACCGGCGCCAACACTCCGACCTTGAATCTCGACGCGCTGAAGTTCTTCTGCGATGCCGATCTGCGCACCCTGGCCTACCACGAACAGATCAGCCAGATGCTGCAGGATCGCAGGTTCTCCGATGAAGGACGAGAGTCGCTCGAGAATGCGCTCAGCGGTCTCGACAGCGCGCTGCCGGCAGTGCAGAAGATAGGCCAGCTGCTGCGCACCAAGACCACGGTCTGCGCGGTTACGCCCGGCTCCTAAAACAATAGAGGTTTTAGTCGCGACGAAGTGAAAGAGGCCGCACCGCCTGGTCAGTGGTGCGGCCTCTGAGCGTCTAACGGGTGGCAAGTCGCCGACCGGTTTCTACTTTTCCTTTTCCAACGAACCCAGCATGCGCTCGAAATCCGGCTGCGCCGCTGCCACGGTCTTTGCCGGTCCGGCGAGCTTCACGAACACACGTCCGGACGGCGCCTCGATAATCGCTCCAAGCAGACGGTAGTTCTTGGCCACGGAAGGCGAAGCGGCGGTCGGTCCACCCATTCCGCTGTAATCGCCGGAGGTGTCGATGGTCGCGACTGCAAGGCCGTGAATCGTCCGCTTGTCAATCTTCGCGGCTGCGGGCTTCCCGTCTGGAGTGGTGACTTGGTTCTTCCAGCGGTCGAGATTGGCTTCCACGCTGCCGCCTTGTCCGGCGCCAAAGAAATAGACGGCGCACTCAGCTCCCGCGGTGTCGCCATTTGCCGCCGGGATCAAGTACGTGGCCGCGCGCATGGGCCGATCCCCCTGTGACTTCCATCCCGCCGGCGCTGTCCACTTCACGCCCGCCACCGACTCGGCCATCAGGAATGACGCCATGACCAGGAGCAGCATCACACCAAAGCTTTTCATGGGCACGAGTATAGAGCCTGGCGAGTTGCTAATTCTGGCCGCTTCATGCCGTCATCATCCTGAGCGACGCAGAAAGCTGCCATTTCGGCCCAGGCTGGTTTTGGGCTACTGGCAATTGCTTATTGCCTCTTGCGGCGCCCCATAGGAGCATCGAGCGGATATGTCCTCTTTCAGGAATTGGCAAGCTCGCAGTTCGGTTCTCGCGGTTCTTGCGCTGGCGGCAGTCTCCTTCGCCGCAGCCCAACCGGCGGCGCAATTCGTCGACAAAGCATCTGAGCCCGCGACTGCGCCTGTCACGAAGCCGGCGGCGGTAGTCATGCCCAACTCTCCGGGCGCGTTGACCGCCGAGCAGATGCGCAACCTCATCGCTAAGGTCGCCGCCAACGACATGGAGAACGACAAGCGGCAGCGCGATTACACCTACATCGAGCGCGACGTCACCAACAGCGTGGATAAGAAAGGTCGCGCCAAGGACAGCGAAAGCGAGACCTACGAGGTCCTGAACATCTACGGCGAGCAGGTGCAGCGCCTGATCCAGAAAAACGACAAGCCGATCTCCGACAAAGAAGCCGCTAAGCAGGAAGAGAGGATTCAGAAGATCATCAACAAGCGCAAAAACGAGTCAGAGAAAGATCGCGAGAAACGGGCAGAGCGCGAAGCCAAGGACCGCGAAGAAGGACGCCAGTTCGAGCGTGAAGTCGTGGACGCCTACAACTTCACATACCTCGGCACCGAACTAGTCGGTGATCGCGAAGCCTGGATGATCTCGGCCGAGCCGCGGCCAGGATTCGTCCCGCACATGAAGTACGCCAACTATCTTCCTAAATTCCACGGCCGCATCTGGATCGACAAGGCCGACCTGCAGATGTCAAAGATGGACGTGGAGGCGCTCGACACCGTCTCGTGGGGGCTGTTCCTTGCGCGCTTTCACAAAGGCTCGCACATCATGATCGAGCAGACGCGGATTAACGACGAAGTGTGGCTCCCGCGTCAGGTCAACTTCAAGGTCGACGTCCGCCTCGCACTCCTCAAGAACTTCAACGTTGACGCAGAGCAAACCTTCCGCGACTACAAAAAGTTCCGCACCGATTCGAAGATCGTGGGCGTGAGCAGGGAACCGGTAGAGAAGTAAATCGTCGGAAGGCGTTCTTTTAGCTCTCAAAAGGCGCGCGGAATGCCGCCCTTCGGGCTTTGGAACTCCTCATCTATTACCCACGGCTCACGCCAAGTGGGCTCGAGAGTATCGCCCTGCGGGCTGAGTCGACCTCATCCTTTTGAGGAGTAGTTCATTTGACACGCGGCCTTTTGACAATTGATCCGGCATTGAAAACCTCTTGCATTTTGAGGGATGACATTCTTACGGCGCCGTGTCGACCAAACCAAATGAACAAGACATTGGCAATTCGAATGTGACACGGTTTTCTCAGGGCCGCAGATTGTACACCCGGGAATGTCGCCCTTCGGGCTCAGAACCCTTTACACCTTCAGCCATGGCTTACGCGCATGGCCTACAAGAGTTCCGCGCTTCGCGCTGGCGTGAATGAGACCCGGCAGCCCACTCGCATACGCCGTGGTTCGGCGGATTCTGTAGAATGTCCGCCCCGAAAGACAAGTCCACCATGTTTACAACCAAGGCCGTCCTCGCCGGTTTGCTTTCCGTTGCCACGCTGTATGTGGCTATGTGGGTGATCAAAGGTTTCAGCCAAGTCTCGAGCACCCGAACATCGGGACCCGGTGTGCTGCTTGGCAATCTTGTTAGCGTCCTGGTGAACCCGGTCTTTTGGGTTCTTGCTGCAATCGTCTTTTTTGCGGCCGTGTTCGTGATTGGGAAATCGCCCGCCTGGCGAAATCCCTGAGAGAGGTGCCGGGACCCCGTCACCTACCGCAACAACAACGGTTTCGCGTATTTCACCGGAATCGCGAAGTTTGAGCCTCCGAAATCGCGCAACATAGCAACGTTCACCGCAATCACTTTGCCTTCGGCGTTGAACAGCGGGCCTCCCGAGCCGCCGGAGGTGGTCTGCGCGTCGTAGATGATTTTGTCGGCGAGGACGTCGCCGATGTGTCCTTGCGTGTTGATCGGGCGAACCAGGTTGCGCCGCGCCAGCTCGGTGAGCAGACTCTTGGCGTCGCCGGTTGTACTCTCGGCGATCGAGCGAACCGAGTCTTCGCTGGTTCGGGCCAGGATTGCATCCACTCCAGTCGGATAACCGATCAGCACAACCGGTTGACCGCTCACTGCCGCCTTGGGACCATCATCCATCGAAAGCAGCTTCAGCTTCAGTCCCGACACATTGCCGGCGACAACCGCGAGATCGGCGTCGGAAGAAATTTTCTGCTGCGCCACGGAGATCCCGTGCGCTATTCCGGGGAAGTACGCAGTCATCTCGACCACCCGGGGTTCAAGGCCGTCGGCTTCCTTGAGCAGCTCGCCGATCTCTTCGTTGTTCCACCACGGTTCGACGACGTGATGATTGGTCACGATGTGTCCGTCCGCCGATACCAGAAAGCCGGTTCCGAAGACGTCCATGCGCACTTCAGGACCGATTCCTCCAAGCTGCACCTGCACCGCCGCGCCTGGCGTCGTCTCCGACCTGGCCGAGGGATTCAGGCCCGCATAACGAAGAATCAGCCCTGAACCCTTATCGCGAAAGCCGACAATCACGTGCAGAAGGCAAACGCTGCCCGCATAAGAATGGATTACGTCCTGAGCGATGGTGCTTTCGCTCTCCAGTCGCTGCAGCCGTTCGTTGGAAGTGCGAAGCTGACGCTCGAGGTCGGCCACCTGCGACGGGTCAGCGGTCGCCAGCTTCTCATGTAGCTCTTTGTTCTGCCGCTTGAGCGTTTGCCGCTGCGCGTCGGTGGCGTCGGCTACGCTTTGCTCCGCTTGCGCCCTTGCCCGGCGCGTCATCTCCAGGATCTCGGTCTCGCTGGCGATTCCAGTCTGCAGCTTCGCCAGCGCAGCGTACACGCGGACGGTCTGCCTTTGCGAGCGCCAGTAGAGAAAACCCAGCGCCGCACTGGCGACGATCGCGACCGCCACGATCACAGCTACGCCCAGCTTCAGCGCGCGCCTCTCCTGACTCATCGCGCGCAGCAGGCGGCGGGCATCGCGTCGCGAACGCTTATCGCTGCGGACGCTCTTGCGCAGCTCATCTTCCGGCCGCTTCTCGCGCAGCTGTGCGCGCACCCGGGCCAGAAGTTCGCGGTCCTCAAATGGAACGGAGAGAACGTCGTCGGCCCCGAGATCAAGTCCGCGGATTCGCTCATCGGCGGCGCCAGCGGCCAGCATGATCACCCGGATATTTCGTGCCTGCTCGGAGCGTTTCACGTCCGCCAGCAGATCGCAGCAGTCCAGCTTAAGCAGGTTCGCGCCGAGAAGGATCACGTCCGGCATGTAAGCCAGCACCATCTTCAGGCTGACCATGAACTCCGCCGAAACCTCGTAACCGGCGTCGGTCAAAATCTGGGCCAGGTGCTCCCGCTCGGTGGTGACGGCGTCCACCACAAGCACCTTGTCGGGCTTCGGATTCATGGAATGCTCCGTTCAGTTCGGCTGATTGGATGTTTGCAGGCCGGAATAGTAGCAGGGATTGGTGTGAGCAGACACCGTTACAAGTGCCATATCCCGTTTGTAAGGTTTGGTGATGGCTTAGCGAGAAAACCCGGCCCGCGTGCAGGAATCAGCGCGAAGCGCGGAACTCTTGTAGGCGATGCGCGTGAGCCATGGCAAAGTATGGGGAATGCAATGAGCCCAAAGGGCGGCATTCCCGTAGCCTCAAGCGTGTGCCCACCAACAGCAAACAATCGGGCGAGACATTCTGGCAGTTCATTTACACGCCAGCGCGAAGCGCGGAACTCTCGTAGGCCATGCGCGTGAGCCATGGCAAAGGATGGAGAATGCGCTGAGCCCGCAAGGGCGGCATTCCCGTAGCCCCAAGCGTGTGCCCACCAACAGCAAACAATCGGGCGAGACATTCTGACAGGTTCATTTA
>JAFAUE010000450.1 GCA_019243475.1 Acidobacteriota bacterium
CAATTCCCATTATGGAAAGTGTCCGAATCAGCTCTCGGCGGACAATTGCCGTGGTGGCGAAAAGCAGTTTCTTCCGGTCGGCATTTGCTTCGGTAAGGATGTGATGGTGGTGGTAGAAGTTGTTGAACGCCTGCGCCAGCTGAAAAGCGTACTTGGCCAGGTAAGCCGGCTCCGTGGTTGCGATGCATTGATCGACGAGCAACGACAATTTTCCGGCGGTGAGCCACAACTCCCAGATGTCGTCTTCGGACTCCAGCCATTGTGCCCATAACGATTGCGCAGAGCTCATGCATGCTTCCGGCGTCGTCTCGCCTTTGCGGAAGATATTCGACGCGCGCACGACCGCGTACTGCACGTACGGTCCGGTTTCACCTTCGAAGCTAAGCGCATCTTTGAAGTCGAAAGCGATCACCGCGTTTTTCGTGAACTTCAACATGAAGTAACGAAGCGCTCCGATAGCAATCTGCGTAGCGATGCGGCGCCGGTCTTCGCTTGTGCGTTCCGGCTGCCGGGCATCGACCTCTTGTTGTGCGGCCGAGACCAACGCGTCGAGCAGGTCGTCCGCCTTTACCCCGAAGCCTCTGCGTCCGGAGATTTCGATATACGGACGCTGGCGATCTTCCTCGGAAAGCTCATATCCGAGTTCCTGCGCGCAGCGCGGCGTGAGCACCAGCATGCCGTAGGAAAAATGGATGCAGTGCGCCGCCTGCTGCTCAAAACCAAGCGCCCGCAGCGCGTCCACGACATTCGCCTGCGGATCGGCCTGGCGCGCATCGATCACGTTGTAGTTTTCGCTCACGCCCCCGAAGTGCGGATGCCCGCTCTCGCCGTTCTCAACCGAGATCCAGCAGTCGTGCCCGTCGGGATAGTGGTAGAACTTGAGGTATCCGAAGTCGCGGCCCAGGAGGCCGAACTTCCAAAGGTGATAGGCGATGTCTTTGCCGACATAGGTTACGGTCCCGTTTGAACGGACGATCACCTTGTCATCTTCTTCACTGCCTTCAACTGACTCCGCGGCTGACCCGCGCTTCATCACCCAGCAGCCCTTATTCTTGCCGTCCGTCTCATAGCGGAGGACGCCTTTTTCCTTCATCTGCTCAAAGGCAAGCTCCCAAAAGTGGAGGTGAAGAATCTCGCTTTCACGAGGAAGGAAGTCGTAAACAATTCCCAGACGCTGCATGGTTTCGAGGTGCCGTTTCAGGACGGCAGTCGAGATCAGCTCAGCCAGACGCGCGCTGTCGTTGCCGCCGGCTTCCAGCTTATGCAGCGTCTCGAGCCGCGCCTGCTTGTGCGCAGCATCCTGCTCGTACCATTGCGAAACTCGCGCGTATAAATCCCAGCAGTAGTAATCGAAGCGCGGATCGCGCGTGAGCGCTTCTACCTCGGCATAGCTCTTCCTCTCGATTTGCTCGAATCCCACTACCACGTCCGCCACTTGGACGCCGGTGTTGTCGATGTAGTTCTGCACGTCCACCGGATGACCGGCTTCGCGCAGCAGATGCACGAAGGTGTCGCCCAGCACCGCGTTTCGCAGATGTCCGATGTGCGCGGCTTTGTTGGGATTGATGCTGGTGTGTTCTACCAGGACCTTGTCTTTATTCTGTTCTTGCGCGGTAGCCGGATGCAGCATTTGCCGCACGAACTCGAAACGCTCAACTCGGGCATTGATGTATCCCGCGCCGGCAATTTCGATGGACTTGAATCCCGGTACGGAACCGATCCCGGCGAGCAGCTCTTCCGCTGCTTGGCGCGGCGGTTTGCGCAGCCGTTTCGCCAGCTCAAATGCCAGTGGGAGGGCATATTCGCCCAGCGAGATCTTCGGGGGCTGCTCGATGACAATTTCCGCAAGGTCGAGCTGGTGGTTGTCGCGCAGCCAGGAGCGCACGCGCTCGCTCAATATCTGTTGAAAGTGGCGATACAAGAAGTCCTCAGCGCATCTCAGCGTCGGCGAGCGTTGCTATGGCGGTTTCCATCCAGTGGAGATAAAACCGCGATTATATCAATCGCCGCTGGCGCACTTTCATCACGTTTGACGCTCCATCAGGCACCCCCTATGATGAAAGATTACGGCCTCGACAAAAGTCTGAATCGCCTCCGTAAGCTGCGCAGCAGGACGCTCCCGCAGCCCTGGCGTTCCCGGTGACAATGGAAAAAGGTCCCAAGTTCTACATCACGACGCCGATTTATTACGTGAACGCGCGGCCGCACGTAGGCCACGCGTATACGACGATCGTCTGCGATGTGATCGCCCGGCGACAGCGCATGCTGGGCTCAGACACGTTTTTCCTGACCGGAACCGACGAGCACGGACAGAAGATTGAGCGCTCAGCAGCTGCTGCGGGCAAGAGTCCGAAGCAGTGGACCGATATCGTCGCGGGAGAGTATCGCGCCCTCTGGGACCGTATGGGCATTAGCTACGACGGCTTTATTCGCACTACGGACCAGGAGCATGTGGAAGGCGTCCAGCAGTTGTTCCGGCAGATTCGGGACAACGGCCACATCTACAAAGGTTCGTACACCGGCCAGTACTGCGTCTTTGATGAACTGTATGTTGATGCCCCGCCGGGTTCCCCTTGTCCCGATTGCGGAAGGCAAACCGAGACTATCAGTGAAGAGAATTACTACTTCAAGCTTTCGAAGTTTCAGGAGAAGTTAGTAAAACTCTACGAAGAGAATCCAGATTTTATCTGGCCGGAAACTCGGCGCAATGAAGTTCTCGCGTTCGTGCGCGGCGGCCTCAAAGACTTAAGCATCAGCCGCACCACGGTTCGCTGGGGCATTCCGGTACCGGACGATCCCGCCCATGTGCTGTACGTGTGGTTCGACGCAGTTACGAATTACATCACGGCGATTGGCTACGGCTCTGGCGCGGCGAAATCGCGAAAGAAATTCGAGCACTACTGGCCTGCCGACATTCACATGGTGGGCAAGGAGATTGTCCGCTTCCACGCAGTGTACTGGCCGGCATTCCTGATGGCCGCCGGACTGCCAGTTCCAAAACGGGTCGTAGTCCACGGCTGGCTGCTCTTCGAGCAGGACAAGATGTCGAAGTCCCGCGGCAACATTGTGCGCGCGGAAACCGTACTCGACGTCCTGGGCGGCGACGCGCTCAGGTATTTCCTGCTTCGGGAAGTAGT
>JAFAUE010000239.1 GCA_019243475.1 Acidobacteriota bacterium
AGCGAACCAACAACCGCGGATTCGGTGAGCAACTGCCGAATAATGCGGCCTCGCGCTGCGCCGAGGGCCTGCCGCACAGCAATCTCTCTGGAGCGCGTGGTCGCGCGGGCAAGCAGGAGATTGGCAATGTTAATGCACGCCAACAGCAATACAAACCCCACCGCACCCAGGAGGACAAGCAGCGGCGTTTGCAACTCTCCCGTAACTTCTTTCTGCAACGGTCCAACGCTGAGTCGCCACCCTTTGTTTTCGGCAGGAAAATCGGCTGCGAGAGTCGCGCTTAACGAATCGGCTTGCGACTGCGTCTGCTCGAGCGTGGTGCCCGGCTTCATTCGTGCAAGAACCGCCATGCGAAGCTGCCGGTTGGGAATGAAGGTGCTGAACAACGGATCTTGGGTCGCAGGTATCCAAATCTCCTGCTTTGGTCCGAAGAATGGAATATGGAAGCCGGCGGGCATCACCCCCACCACGGTGAATGCTCGCTGATCAAGATGAATCGCTTTGCCGAGAACGCCGCCGTCACTCGCAAAACGCGCTCGCCACAGTGCCTCGCTGAGAACAACGACCGGCGCAGCGCCTTTGTGTTCGTCCTCCGCCTCCAGATACCGTCCCAGAATGGGATTTACTTCCAGCACAGAAAAAATCTGCGGAGTCACCACCATCGTGGTCAGGCTTGTGGGATCGGCGGAGCCGCTGAGCGTAAGCTGGTGCCCTACCACTCCGCCCACTTCGATAACCGCGTGACTCTCCCGAATCGCTTGAATGTCTTGGTAAGAGCATCCTCGCTCTTTGATGGCGGCCGCGTCATTCTTCTCAAGGAGGCCCACTAACTCGTTCGCATGCGGATATGGCAAGGGCCGGATCAGCACTGCATAGACAACGCTGAAAACCGCCATGTTTGCTCCAATGCCGAGCGCTAGCGTAAAGGCAACGATTGCGGTGAAACCTGGAGCTTTGCGCAGAAGGCGCAGCGAGTAGCGAATGTCCTGCAGCAAGTCTTGAAGGCCTGTAACGCGTCGCTTCTCGCGACAGTCTTCGATCACCCTCTCGATGCCATCCATTTCGAGCAAGGCTACACGGCGCGCATGCGCCGACCGCATGCCGCGTGAAATGTATTCCTGCGTCTTGCAGTCAAGGTGGTACTTGAGCTCTTCGTTGAGTTCAATGTCTGCTCTCCTCCGATGCAACAGCGACCGCAGCCTCAATGGAATTGTGTAGAACCAGCTTCCCGCGCCCATAGGCCTTCCCTCGGTAACCGAGTGTAGTCGGAACACAGGCAGGTAAACAAGTCACGCCCGGCTCTTAAACGACCAACGAAAATGCCGGCCGTAAGTGCGTTTGTTCTGCTTCATCGACTCAGCGAACCTGTACGCTTTGCTTCCTACTCCCTTCGACCCTTCAGAACAACTCGTCGCACTACCGCTAGATCGAGACTGGAATAGAGAGTTTTCAGAACTCCATCTGGCAGGTATCGTAGGACACTCACAAAATGGGGAGGAGGATGGGATGAACTTTCAAAGGCGCCAAGTACTTCAAGTCTTGTCATATGCTTTGGGATCCAGCTTGATCGTGCCCCGCAAGGCATTAGCCGGCGCGGCACAAGGTTCCGCACCGCCTGCTCCGCCAGTGAAGCCAGCCACTAAACATGAATCGGGAGGAACGGAGATGGAAAAGGTAGGCGGAATCGGAGGATTGTTCTTCCGAGCTCACGATCCCAAAGCTTTGGGGAACTGGTACCAGCAGCACTTGGGAATCGCGCTCACGCCAACGAGTGAAGGCGGCTCCATTTGGCAGCAGGAGGCCGGACCTACGGCCTTCAGTCCCTTTCCCGAAACGAGCAAATATTTCGGGGATCCTAACAAGGTCTGGATGATTAACTTTCGCGTGCATGACCTCGACAAAATGGTGGCCCAGCTGCGAGCAGCAGGAATCGAGGTCAAAGATCCGGAATCTTATGGCAACATCGGGCGATTCGCTCGTTTGCATGACCCTGAGGGAAATCCCATCGAATTGTGGCAGCCTGCATAATTCGGATTTCCGAATGTAGTGCTTCCAATTCAGAACTCTTGGCGGATTGCGAGCCAAGGGCAGATGATCTAGGAGGTCCTGGCCTCCAGCAATGAATGGATTCTGTTGGAGGCTTCTCATCCATGACACAGATCAAAATCCCAAAACTCGCGCCGATGCTCTCAGTACGTAACGGCGCCAAAGCAGTCGATTTCTGCAAGTCTGCATTTGGAGCTCGCGAATTATTTCGCATCGAAGCGCCTGACGGGGCGGTAGTTGCACAACTGGCTGTTGGAGAATCGGAGTTTTGGATTGCCGACGAGTCGCCGAAGCATCTTAACTTCAGTCCTGAATCGCTCAGCGGCGCTACGACGCGATTTGTACTCGTAGTGGAAGATCCCGACGCGGCATTCCAAAAAGCGCTGAAGGCCGGCGCGAAATCCGTCTCGCCGGTCCAGAATCACGAGTACGGATGGCGCCAAGGCCGCGTGGTCGATCCCTTCGGACATCACTGGGAGATTGGCAAGCCAATCTCCTGATTGATCAAAGCGGCGCCACCGGCTCCGATGGTGCAGTGTGAGGGTTTGGATCTGACGGCGCAGGCATTCGCCGGGTTTCCACTGCGAGAAGCGGACCGTAAACTGTCGCTTGGGGCCCAAACATGCGATTTGCGAGTCTCTCATCGTGACCGCCAGTTCGTGCTCTGAAACAGGTTTCGCAAAACCAACATCCGTGAATTACCATTTCCGGTTACTTCTGAAGCACTCGCAAGGAGACAAACGCGATGAGTGATCAGAACGATGGCAAGGCTCCAGGAATTTCCCGCCGCAGTTTCCTGAAGATTTCCGCCCTCACTACCTCCGCCCCACTGGTTCTTGGCCCAACTGTTCTCGAAGTCGCCGGAGAAGAAGTTCAGGTCTTTGGCCCGGGAAAAGTGCCCGTTTCGCTCAATGTCAACGGCAAGCGGCTGAACGCCAATCTCGAACCGCGTGTAACGCTGCTCGACGCTTTGCGAGAGCAGTTTGAGGTCACCGGCCCAAAACGGGTCTGCGATCGGGGACTCTGCGGCGCTTGTACCGTCATGATCGACAACAAGGCGGTCTATGCCTGCTCCGTGTTGGCCATCGAAGCGCAGGGCAAGCAGATCCTGACTACGGACGGACTCGCGCCGGAAGGCAAGCTGCATCCCGTGTCCGCGGCATTCGTCGATAACGACGCGCAGCAGTGCGGCTTCTGCACTCCGGGTTTCGTGATGGCCACCAAGGCCTTCCTCGATAAGTATCCCAACGCCACGCCTGAGGAAATGCATCGACAATTAGGCGGAAACTTCTGTCGCTGCGGGACTTACGCCGGGATCAAAGGCGCTGTGGCTCAGCTCTCAAAAGGACATACGCGGCATGTCGCCGAGGCCCCAACGCAAGGGCCGGTTACACGCGCTTCCCTTTCTGGTCAGCGCAAAGGAGGTGCATAGCCGTGCCGAACTATCAATGGCCCAGCGCAGATAAACGCAAAGTCATCGGGAAGCGCATGAACCGTGTCGATGGCCCGGCCAAGGCTTCGGGTCGCGCCAAGTACACCTATGACACCGTGCGCGAAAACATGCTGTATGCGCACAGCGTGAGGTGTCCGCACGCGCACGCTAAGGTCACGAGCATCGATACCAGCGCGGCGGAAAAGCTTCCCGGCGTCGCCGCAGTTCACGTGGTAAATGGATCTGGCAAAGAGATTTTCTGGGCAGGCACGGACGTCGTTGCAGTGGCCGCGGTCGATGAGCCCACGGCGCGGGATGCCGTGCGCCTGATCAAAGTCGAATACGAACAGCTTCCCCACCTGGTACTCGACTTCAAAGAGCCCGACTTGGCGGAGGCCGAGAAGAGCGAGTGGTACAAGGTCGCGGAAAAAGCTACGCAGGGCGATCCGGCCGCCGGTTTCCAGCAATCCGAGGTCGTACATGAGGGGCACTATGGTTCGCCGGTGATCACTCACTGCTGCCTCGAGACACACGGCAGCATCGCTGAGTGGCCTGACTCCGATCATATGTTCCTGCATATCTCTACGCAGAATGTTCCCGGCATCGGCGAGCAGGTGGCCAACGCGATAGGAATGCCTGCGGCCAATGTTCACGTCCATCAGGACCACGTAGGCGGCGGCTTTGGCAGCAAGCTCGGACTCGATCCATGGGGCGTGATTGTCGGACAGCTGTCCAAGAAAACCGGCAAGCCGGTAAAGATGATGCTCGACCGCAAGCCTGAGCTCGAGACGGCCGGATGTCGTCCCTCTGCCTACGCGCGAGTAAAGGTTGGTGCTAAGAAAGACGGCACTCTGCTCGCGTGGGAATCCTATTCCTGGGGATCAGGTGGAGTAGGCGGCGGCGGATCACCTCCGCTGCCTTATGTGTGGAAAGTTCCCAATCAGCAGAAGCAACACGTGAACATCGTGAATAACATTGGACCGGCGCGCGCCTGGCGCGCTCCCAATCATCCACAAGCGTGCGTGCTCACAATGTGTCCGCTGGACGATCTCGCGGCCAAGCTGAACATGGACACATTCGACTTCGTCAAGAAGAACATCGATCTCCTCGATCCGCGTTCGAAGATCTACTCCGAAGAACTGGACGTAGCCGACAAGTTGATGGGTTGGAAGGCGCGGTGGCATCCACGCGGCGACAAGACTCGCGGCCCGGTGAAACGCGGACTCGGCCTCGCGCTGCACACCTGGGGCGGACGCGGGCATAGCAGTAACTGCGATCTGTCGATCCATCCTGACGGCTCTGTCGAAGTCAAAATGGGGACGCAGGACATCGGCACCGGCACCCGCACGTCAATCCTGCAGGTCGCTGCCGACACCCTGGGCGTTGCTATTGACAACATCAAACTCCTCATCGGCGACAGCGATTACCCGCGCGACAGCGCTTCGGGCGGCAGCAGCACCATCGGCGGCGTGAGTTCGGCAACGTTCCGGGCGGCGGTCGATGCCCGCGAACAACTCTTCGCCAAGGTGGCTCCGGCCTTGAATGCCCAGCCTGCCGACTTGGAAGTGGCCGATGGAAAAGTGCGCGTTGCTTCCAGTCCCGGACGCAGCCTGAGCTGGAGAGATGCCTGTTCCAAACTGGGAGCACAGACCATCACCACTCGCGGAACTAACCCCGATCCCGACAAGGGTGACCTGATTAACAGCGGGGTCGGCGGCGTGCAGATGGCCGATGTCTCGGTCGATACCGAAACGGGAATTGTGAAGATCAACAAGATGGTGGGCGTGCAGGATTGCGGCCTCGTCATCAGCCCGAAGCAGGCCGAAAGCCAGGTCTTGGGCGCCATGATCATGGGTGTGAGCTATGCCCTCTACGAAGAAAAGGTCATGGACCAAACGACCGGCACAATGCTGAACAGCAATATGGACACGTACCGGCTAGCCGGGCTCGGCGATGTCGGCGAGCTTGTGGTGCATCTGATGTCGGGCCCCGGATACGACGAGCGCGGCGTGATCGGCATCGGAGAGCCGCCGACCGTCTCGCCCGGAGCGGCAATCTCGAATGCAGTAGCAAACGCGATCGGTGTGCGCGTTCCCTATCTGCCGCTCACTCCTGACCGCGTGCTCGAGGCGCTCGAAACAGCGCAAACGGAAGGAGGCCGCGCATGAGGGCCTTCGAATACACCAGCCCCAAAGAGAAACAGCAGGCAGTTGGATTGCTGGGACGGCAATGGAATGATGCCGAAGTGTTGGCCGGCGGCAGCGACCTGCTTGGCCTCATGAAGGACGACATCGTCCATCCCAAACGCCTGGTCAACGTCAAGGACATGGACGAGCTGCGCGGCATCAGCTTCACCCCCGAACACGGGCTGCGTATCGGCTCACTGGAGACGCTCATCGAGATTTCGCAAGACGCGCAAGTGAAGCAACACTATCCCATGCTCGCCCATGCAGCCGGCGATGCGGCCAGCCCGCAGATTCGCAATGTAGCTACCATTGGCGGCAACATGTGCCAGCGGCCACGCTGCTGGTGGTTCCGCAATGGCTTTGGACTGCTGGCCACTGGTCCGGACGGCAAGTCGCTGGTGCCCGACGGGGATAATCGCTATCACGCCATTTTGGGAAATGAAGGTCCTGCTTACTTCGTGAGTCCGTCGACGGTTGCGCCCGTCCTTATCGCCTACAACGCCAGCATCCGTCTCTTTGGTCCGAATGGACGGCGTGAACTTCCCCTTCAGAAGTTCTTTGTGGTTCCGAAGACCGATGGGGAACGCGAACATGATCTGCGGCCGAACGAGATCGTGACCGACATTGTGGTTCCAGCTCCGCCTGCAGGCGCGAAGGTCGCGCATTATGAGGTTCGGCAGAAGGAAGCTTTCGACTGGCCATATGCCACCGCGTCTGTGCTCTTGCAGATGAGTGGCGGCACTGTGCGCTGGGCGCGAGTGGTTTTGAGCCACGTCGCTCCTGTGCCCTGGGTCTCAAATGAGGCAGCTCAGGCATTGGCGGGGAAATCCATTTTCGAGCAGACCGCCGATGCTGCCGGACAGGCGGCTGTGGCCAATGCTCGCAGCCTGGGCCGCAACAAACACAAAATTACTTTGGCGCGCGTGGCGGTTAAGCGCGCCATCCTTCAGGCAACACAGGGAGGACGCGCATGATTGTCAACGAGCGGGAGCGATTCGACACGAGCCATCCAGACCTGTGTCCTTCGTTAAGGTGGAAGAGAATTTATTTGAACGTCGAGCCCGATCCGACTGTGCCTGCGTCGAACGATGGTAACTTCTGGTGCGTCCATACTCAAACGTGCATCGGTCCGGACGGAAAGCTCGCCGAGCCGGGAAATTGCCGCTCGCATCGAGAGTGTCACGGCACAGGAAGATGTGAAGGATAGATCGGGTTGGCGCAGTGCCGTTCCCACCAGGGAATGGGTAAGCGGGTGACACCTGGAGGTGTCCGCACGAACATGCCCGTCTGGCGGACGTGGGCTTAAAATGGAAGAACAGCTCGCCTCTCAGGCATCGAAGTTTTAGGAGTACCTCATGCGCATCACTCTGAAAGTCCTTCTCGTAACGCTTTTCTTCTCACTTTTTTCTTTGGTCAGCCAGGCACAACAGATCAGCGGTGATTATCTTGAAAGCCGCAGTGCCGACGTCTATGTGGCGCAGTGCTTTGCCAACAGCGAGGTCAACCTCACCGGCGATCAGGCACTCATGGCCTGGCATGTCCACAGTGGAAGCTGGAATGGACAGAAGCTCGATGGTCTCAGCGTGATCGCGGCGGTGAAGGCAAACGCCACACTAGGCGATCCCTACGCCAGTCCATATCCCGCCAAGGCGGTGTTGCTAGTCGATCAAGACGCGACTTCTGAGCAACGTGATGCTCTGGTGGCTTTCGCGAGACATGAAGCCGGCAAGCTCGTTGCCACCATCGTGAAGGTGATTCCAACGAACATCGACATGCGCGTGCGGTGGGACGCTGACCATCACGGCCAAGCGCTGCTGCGCGCCGGAACATTCGCCGCAATCCAGACGCGCGCGATCAATGAGGGCGACCATAGCTGCGGCGCCGAAGTCACTTACTATCCGCCGCTGACAAAACTGGAACACTCGATGGCCGCCGTGGCGATGACCGACGAGTACGATGGTCCCGGATTAGGAGTGGATTGGGACCGCCATGGCAAGCGCAGCGCCTTCGTCGGCAGCTTCGCTGAGTAGTTGTCGGAATGCGGAGGCCGTTCGCTTCTCGGGGAATCTACTGTGCAATCGCAACTTGGCGAAGGATGAACGCGTAATCGAACGCAATCTCCTTGAGCCTGTCATAGCGGCCGGATGCCCCACCGTGCCCGGCTCCCATGTTCGTCTTCAGCAGCACAAGGTTCTTATCGCTGCGCAAAGCGCGCATCTTGGCGACATA
>JAFAUE010000313.1 GCA_019243475.1 Acidobacteriota bacterium
GGAGAGATAGTCGTCGGCCCCGATTTCGAGTCCTACGATGCGGTCCAGCTCGTCCCCGCGAGCTGTGAGCAGCAGCACCGGAACATCTGATACGGTGCGCAATTCCCGCAGCAGATCGAAGCCATTCATTCCCGGCAGCATGACGTCGAGGATGATCAGGCGATGATCGCTTTCTCGAGCTTTCTCCAGACCCGCCGTGCCATGTTGGACGCTCTCGACTTCAAAGCCCTCTTTGCGCAGATACTCGCCGAGCATTTCGCAGAGTTCGGCGTCGTCGTCGATGATGAGGATCTTTTCCGTCATGGGGCGTCTGCGAAATTGTTGCATGTTTGGAAAGCCCCGGCCCTAGCCGTTTACCTTTCTTTACATCGCAATCGCACGTCTTAAAGTCAGGAGCCTGTCCAAGGTGGTTTTATGTAGATACAAACGGCAGTTGGCCGGGAACACAACGCAAGCCTCATAGTCTCTCCTGGTTGTTCCCGGCCACATTTGAGCGGAGATGAACGCCTGATCATCTCCGCTCCTTTTCCATGCGGAGGTTCTTTCCTTGCAGGGCGGGATTTGGCAGACGATAGCCGACGCGCTCTTCTGGCTGCAGCTGCTCTGGGTGTTCTCGGGCTTCGTGCTGATGGCGTACCTGGCCTTCAAGGTCTTTCCCGGTCCGGCAAATCCGACACAACCTGATGGTCATCCCGCATCCGGAACTTTTGGTTCGCACGACAAGCCAATCGAACCCGGGACGAGAACCCGTGTTGCGGGCTCAGTGGGCAGTCTTCCCGCGAAGTCATAAAATGAAATGAACGTAAGAGGAGACAAGAACATGAAGAAGTTGAACTTGATGTTTACGGCATTGGCGTTGTCCCTGGCACTGGCTGCATTCGGCCAGAGTGCTGCGGATGGGCAAGGCGCGCAATCCGCGCAGGGAGCTCAGGGCGAACATCACGGACGGCGTGGTGGTCCGGGAATGAGTCCGGACGCGCAGCTGGAGCACATGTCGCAGGTTCTCAATCTGACGGACGATCAGAAAACGCAGATCAAGCCGATTCTCGAACGCCAGTCCAAGAAGATGCATGACCTCATGCAGGACAGTTCCGTTTCACAGGAGGATAAGCGCGCGAAGTTCCAGCAGATCCATCAAGACACCATGGATCAGGTGCGCCCCTTGCTGAACGATGATCAGAAGAAGAAGCTCGATGACTTCATGCAGCATCAGGGACGCGAAGGTCATGACCGAAACCGTCCGAATCACGACCAGTCCAATCCGCAGTAAGACCATCTAGTTTCGCGCCGGAGGTCCATGGACCTCCGGTGATCTGCAATTGCGCGCCATCGCGCGCCTGCCACACAACATTTCCAGCAATTCCGGTTTCTTATCTGCCGGAGCCGACGTGTGTTTGCAACTCTGGCACCTCACCGCGAACAAACAGTGCGCGTGCGAATTACTGATTCACAATCGTCATCATGAGGAGGAACTTCGTGAAAAGGCTTTCGCTAGCCCTCATCTCATTCGGTTTTCTGTTTCTGATTTGCACGCTTAACGCCCAGCAGATTGACGCCCAATTCGGTGTCAGCGGAATCAATGCACCGTCAGCAACTACCTTCAACCTCAATTCCACAGACCATTCGCCGCAGTCGCTCAGCGGAGGCGTTTATCCCAGCTTGGCGGCCGATTTCCTGATTTGGCACAACCTGGGGTTAGGCGGCGAAATCTCGTGGAAGGGGTCGCAAGGCCTCTACCAGCAAAGCGTGAACTTCCGCCCCATTCTCTACGACTTCAATGCGGTCTATGCGCAGAAGGTAAGCCGGGTGGGATTCGCTCTGATGGCCGGCATCGGCGCCGAAAGTATTCGATTCTATGAAGGCTTCAGCCAGTGCAACGGTTTCGGCCAATGTACGAATTACGTGAGCAGCAACCACTTCCTCGGCCACGTTGGCGGGGCGATCCGGCTGTACATGACTCACTCGGTCTATCTGGCGCCTGAAGGGCACTTTTACTTCGTCCACAACAACGTGGAGTTCACGTCGGCGCATGCCATACGTTATGCACTGAATATCGGCTACACCTTCGGGCGGTAATGGAGCGCCGATCGGCCCTCCAGATCGCAAGCATCCTCGCTTGCGACCGGAGCTCTACCACGCTTAAGTGTCGTACGGGGCGAAATTCCCTGCGCAGGGAATTTCGCAGGGAATTTATTCCCGGAGAAAAAATTTCGTCGGCGGAACCCGCATGAACAGCGGGTTTTCGCGACCCGGCAGGGAATTCGCAGGGAATTTGCAGGGAATTTGCCGGGAACGACGCCTCATCCCCCGCGTGCCTCCTCCCATCTCTGTAATCCGATTCTGAGAAGCTTCTTCCCTTGTTTCACGGTTTAGTGCTAGCACGAAAACCAGGGCTTCGGAATGTTGTTCTCAGCTCTATTTTCGGTGCAATAGCGAGCATAAAACCGATGCTCCACCTCGGCTTCTGCGCTATTCTGACTTCCCCATGTCTCACGCCAACGGAAGCAAGCCGGCCGCTTCGACCTCTTCGCCGAGACCCAGCAGCAGCGTTCCCCCAACCGAAGTTTTTGCCGTGCACGGCGTTGAGCCTGAGGTCCAAGCCTATGCCATGGCCAAGTACTCGCGCTCTGCGCTGTCGATGAAGGAATCGCTCAAAGAGATCAGCGAGCAAAAGGCTGAGCAGTTTCTCAATACCTTTTACTTCCAGTACGGACATCGCTCCATCGCCGACCTGGCGCACATTCCTTTTGCCATCGAACGGCTCTCGATTCTTGCTGCCATCACTCTGGTTGACGAACAGCGCTGGGATGGGCAGGAGCGCTCTACGCGCTACCAGAATTTCAAGAAGAGCGGATTCTATGTTCCCGAATTTGGGGAAGCCGAAGATCGCGATCTCTATTTTGAGACGGTGAAGTTTCTGTTTTCCGAGTACGAAGCGCTGTCTGACGAAATGGCGCGCTACCTGGCCACCCAGGTGGCAAAACCCGACGACATGCCGCAGGAGGCATATCAGCGAACTCTGCGTGCACGCGCCTTCGACATCTCGCGCTATCTGCTTCCGCTGGCAACCAACACCTCGCTCGGCCAGATCGTAAATGCTCGCACCCTGGAAACGCAGATATCCCGCCTGCTCACCCACACGCACAAAGAGGTCCGTGAGCTTGGAGAAGCGCTGCGGCAGGCGGCGCGATCGGCGTCCTGGAACATAAACGAGGCGGCTTATCGTAAGTTAGTGGATGAGATCGCGCAGGTTAGTCCCGATTTGGGACAACGAGCCAGCGACGTTTTGCTCAAAGAAGTGAAGGTCGCGCCCACCCTAGTGAAGTATGCGGAAGCGAATCGCTACGAGCAGGAGACTCGCCGCGAGTTGAAGCAGGCCGCGCGAGAGATGATGGGCACCGCGATCGCTGTGGATAACGGACGAGAGCAGAGCTTCATCGTCGATCTACTGGACGACGAGCCGCTGGAAGTTGAACTTGCGGCCACGCTGCTCTTCGCCGCCAGTCACCACAGTTACCGCCAAATCCGCGATCGCGTGAAGGACCTTTCCGCTACGCGGCGCGAGGAAATCATCGATCTCGGCCTGCGCCATCGCGGCCGGCATGACGAGCTGCTTCGTCCGTTTGCCGCCGGCCAGGCGTTCCGCTTCGACATCCTCATGGACATAGGCGGATTTCGCGACATGCATCGCCACCGCCGCTGCATTCAGATCGAACAGGAATTCACCAACCTGCATGGTGCTGACATGCCGGAAGAACTCAGAGATGCCGGCCTTACTAACCGCTTTTCTGACAGCATGCAGCGAGCTTCCGATTGTCACGATTCGCTGCGTGCCGGCAGAGATCCCGGGGCCGAATTCAGCGCGCAGTACGTGTTGCCGCTGGCATTCAAGAAGAGAACGCTCTTCAAGATGGACTTCGCCGAAGTCTTATACATCGCGGAGCTGCGCACTACGCCTGCCGGGCACCGCTCCTACCGGCAAGTTGCTTATGCAATGTATGAAGCGGTGGCCCGCAAGCACCCCTCGCTGACGAAATATTTCCGCGTACACGACGTGCGCGAGCCCGTGGACTTGTTGAAGCGCTAGAGGGGGTATTCAACCGCAATAATTTCGAAGCGCGGGTGATTTCGCGGGTAACAGCAGTCCATATTGTCCGGCTTCATCCTGAGGCCCGCAGTTGGCCGAAGGATCTCAGGGGATGCGCTGGTAACTATGCGGTTGATGCATCTTCCACGACCAAACGAGTTCCTGGTGGAAGATTCACAGACCGTCTTGGAGAAGGAAACATTCTCTGAGATCCTTCCTCCTCTCTCCCGCGCTGCGCTTGGTCGCTCGTCGTCAGGATGACAGGCTTTGTTTCCGTCGCGCTGGCGCTTAGTCGTTCGTCGTCCGTCGTCCGCATGACAGGCTTTCCTGACCTGTCATCCTGCGGCCCGCAGTTGGCCGAAGGATCTCAGGGGATGCGCTGGTAACTATGCGGTCGATGCATCTTCCACGACCAAACGAGTTCTTGGTGGAAGATTCACAGAGCGTCTTGGAGAAGGAAACATTCTCTGAGATCCTTC
>JAFAUE010000421.1 GCA_019243475.1 Acidobacteriota bacterium
TGATGGCGCCGGGCACGGCTTCATGCGCGCCGGCGAAGCTCCCGACTCCAACGAGGCGAACAAGAAAGCCCGCGACGATGCCTGGGCCAGATGGAAGGAGCTGCTGGCGAAGTATTAGAGACCAAAAGCGAGGGCGAACACGAAGGACTAGGAACTCAAGAAGTCACGAAGGACAGCAGAGTCGTGCGAGGCCTCACTCCCTGACTTTTTGACTTGCGTCGTGCCATTCGTGTTCGCCTTTGTTTCTGTAGAATTGATGTATCCGATATGGCGAAATCCAAAGCCGATGCCGCGGTTCTCCCGCACGAGCAGAACTCTATGGCGATCATCGCGCCGATTGTGGGCTGGCTGGTTCCGGGTGCCGGCCATCTGATCCAGCGACGCTGGGTGCGGGGCGCCATCCTGCTGACGTGTGTTGCCGCAATGTTTGTCCTCGGCATCAGGATGCAGGGCAAAGTCTATGGTCCCAATGGCGGCGACTTGCTCGACATGCTGGGCTTCGTGGGCGATCTCGGAGCCGGTTGTCTATACCTGGTAACGCGAATGATGGATTGGGGTCAGGGCGCGATCCAGCTTGCGTCGGCCGACTACGGAACGAAGTTCATCATTGTTGCCGGCTTGCTGAACGTGATCAGCGCAGTGGATGCTTACGATATCGCGATCGGGAAAAAAGAATAGACATGCAGCTCTCCCACTTCACCGCAGCCATTATCTTCTCCTTCTTTGCTTCCATCGTCTTCGGCGTGACCCAGCGCACGACGCGTGACGACATGGTCCGCTACGGCGCCAAGTGCTTCGTGTATTTCGTCGTGGGAACCATCCTGGCGGGATGGGCGATGTGGGTGGTAAAGCGGTAGATTCTTTCCTCGCGTTTTCTAATCAAGCCACGGTTTCCTTGTCATCCTGAGAACGAACCAAGCGCCAGCGCGGAGAGAGGACGAAGGATCTCTCGGAGTGTGTTGGAAGTACATGCCGCCGGTGAATCTCACACCCGAAAACGTAGCTCTTGTTAGAAGATTCGACACCAGCGTTCAAGTCGCGCGCATCCTCAGAGATCCTTCATCCGCCAAAGGCGGATTCAGGATGACAGATGTCGGATTAACCGCGTCGCTTCTCGGCCGCAGCTTTCTGCGCTGCTGCGCGCGGAGCGCGCCGGCGGTCTCCCGTCCCATCGAGCTCAAAATCCATGCTGCCGACAACGTGCAGGCGCAAGAAATTGGTTGAGCCGCTGGCGGTGCGCGTGCCGGCAACGATGCCGATTACGTCGCCGTTGTGCACCACGCCGCGCTGCCAGAGCAGGCGCTCGGCGCCCCGGACCATGTCGTCGGTCGCGGGTGTGTGATCGCAGATCATCGGTGTCACTCCCCAGAGCAGGTTTACGCGATTGCAGACCGATGCGAGATAGGAAAACGCGTAAATGTCGGTCTTGGGACGATACTTTGAAATCAGGCGTGCGGTCGTTCCCGTTTCGGTATAGACAGAGATGGCGCGCATGTCGAGTTCCTGCGCAGCGTGTGCGACAGACTCGCAGATCGTCTCCGAAATCGAGAGCTTTCCGTTGCTGCGTCGCCGGTGCGGCGCCTCGGCAGCCAGTTGGGCTTCGGTCTCGCCTACGATCTTGGCCATCATGCGTACGGCTTCCCGCGGATACTTACCGCTGGCCGTCTCGGCAGAGAGCATGACGGCGTCGCTGCCGTCGAAGATGGCGTTGGCCACGTCACTGGCCTCAGCGCGCGTTGGACGAGGATTCTCGATCATCGATTCGAGCATCTGCGTAGCCGTGATCACCGGCTTGCGCCAAGCCGCCGCGCGGCGAATCACATGCTTCTGAATGATCGGCACCTTCTCCGGCGGCATCTCCACGCCAAGATCGCCGCGCGCCACCATCACGCCATCCGATATCTCCAGGATTTCTTCGAGATGCTCGATCGCCTGCGGCTTCTCCAGCTTGGCGATGACCCATACATCGCCGCGGAACTGGTGGATCTTTTCGCGCACCGCCTGCACATCGGCCGCCGTCCGAATAAATGACACGGCGACCATGTCGACGCCGTGCTCCAGACCGAATTGCAGGTCCTTTTCGTCCTTCTCGGTCAGCGAAGGCACGCTCACGATCGTGCCTGGCAGGTTAATGCCTTTGTGCTCGCCCAGGATTCCGCCGTTGATGACCTCGCACTCCACGTCGTCGCCTTGCAAGCTTTTCACGCGCAGCTCGATGAGCCCGTCAGAGAGCAGGATGCGAGCGCCCGGTTGCACTTCGCGGGCTAGCGTCTTGAATGTCGTCGAGATCACCTGGTGCGTGCCGGCAACGTCGCGCGGCGTGATGGTCACGCGCGATCCGGTCTTGAGCGCAACCGGAGTGCGATATTTCAGGCGCCCGGTACGGATCTTCGGACCTTGCAGGTCCTGGAGAACGCAAATCGGTTTGCCTTCCGCCGTGGCTACGTCACGAATAGTGTTGATAAGGCGGGCTTTTTCTTCGAGCGTGCCGTGGGAAAAGTTGAGGCGGGCGACGTCCATCCCGCTGCGGATCAAGTCGCGAATCACCGCTGGAGCGCTGCTCGCAGGTCCCAGCGTGCATACGATTTTCGCCTTGCGCCTGGTGGAAGAATTCGCCGTTACAACCGGTGCTGACGTCATGTGCGTTGGAAACTTCTATGCTAAATCATTTTGGCGAGAACCACGTTGGGCATGGTTTCAAGTAACAGCAAAAGCTCACGCAGATACACGCGGATTGGACGGATAAACGCCGACACTCCCGCGAGATTTCGGAGTCGGATTGGGCTCTGCAACCAGACACGGCGACATCAGCCCCGCACGATCGTTCTTAAGAAGGAAGCCATTTCGGGTCGTCCCTTACATTAGCCTTTTCAAAATCCGCGTGAATCGGCTGAATCCGCGTTTATCCGCGTGAGTTTTTGGGGTCGGACCACATTTCTGCTTTTGGGAAGATGAGCGCATTGAATTCCGCCCCCACCAGCACCACAATCGACACCAGATAAAGCCAGACGAGCAGCGCAATGACGGCCGCAAGCGAGCCGTAAATCACGGCGTAGTTGGCGTAATTGGTTACATACCATCCAAATCCGACGGTGGCCACGAACCATAGGACAGTCGCCAGCACCGCTCCGGGGAGTACTCGACGCCAGGATTGCGTTCGCGGAATAGCCATGTGGTAGATGACGGCGATTACCGCGACGCTGGTGAGCGCGCCGATCGACCACCGTCCCCAGGTCCAAAGCAGCAGCACGGCGCCGCGGAGTTCGTAGATCGTGTGCGCCGCCAGCCAGTTCTGCAGCTGGTTCCCGAAGCCAACCAGCACGGTGGCGAAGCCCAGCGGAATTACCGAAAGGGGAATCAGAAGAAAGGCCATGGCCCGCTCCTTCCAGAATCCCCAGGGATTTTCTTGAATGCCATAGGCCCGGCGAAAGCCCGCCATCCAGGAGACCATAACGCCGCTCATGGCGGTGAGCATGACTAACGACGCGGAGACGATCACGCGTATCGGGCGAATCTTGCTGGTGTTGAAGTAAGTGAGCGCCAACGCGTTGGTCCCCGGGGGCAGCACCTGACCGATGGCGTAGGAGATCTCGCGAGTGAACTTCAGCGTTTCGTGGGAGATGGCTACAACTGAAGCAAGAACCAGGAGCGCGGGAAAGACCGTCAGAATGGAAGAGTAAGCCGCGGCTTTGGCCGTGGCCAAAGCATCATGCTGAAAAGCGCGCCAAACAGCGCGCCGGAAATGCACGAACCAAACCAGCATTTCTGGACAGACTAAATCCTGCTGCCATCATTGGCTAGCGCGCTGAAACTCTGCGGCTTCGAATCCAGGTAAACGTATCAGTGCCCTGCACGATCTCGGATGATCGCGGCAATAGCTGCAGAGGCATCGGCTGCGGGTGAGGTGAGATTCAGATCGGAGAGCGGCCGTGGCTTGCATTGCGGCTGTAGAAGCCCGGCAAGTATCAATCGTTCGTGAGCGTTCATGGGTACCGGCACGATTCTAGCTGCTGTTCGCTCGTTCTTCGTTATGACGACTGATTGGCCGGTGCGTTGGACGAAGGCGATAATGTCGGACGCCCTATGCTTCAGTTCCTTAATACCAAAGGAGGTTTTGTGCGTAGGGCGACGCATGGCTACATGATGTAGCCAGAATAGCAATGCCGCAAAAAGCCCTTTAGCGCAGAGCAATGGAGCCCCTTGTGTTTCCCAGGGGATAAACTCTTGGACGTTGAAGTTACACCAATACGACGTAATAATTTGGTGGCCAACTCATGGTCGAGGTCGTCAGCTGCGATTGCGCGACTGGTAAGAATGAGCGAGTTGCAAGTCACGATGCTTGAGAATCAAGGTTTGAATCGGGCGCTGTCGCCCGCGCGCCTGCATTGCAATGGAGTCTGATACAGCCTCGAAAGACTGATGAGCGGTGTATGAATTGACGAATTGAGGAATGGCGGGTGGCAGAATACGTTTTCTTATGTCTTTTCTGTGCCGTACTGGTTTTAGTTTCGTCTGGCTGCTGGCGATTCATTTCAGGAGCGCGCAATCCTGACGCCGCAGTACGAAAAGAAGCCAGAAGGAAGGCACTGATCGCAGCGGGTTGCTTCCTTGGAGCAGTGTCACTACTGGTAGTAGCACCCAGCATGTACGAACAAATCGACCTGCGTTTAGGCGATGCAGGTAGATACGCAACCCGGAACGACCGAACCATTGAACTCCATCCCTCAAAGATTACATTCCAAGTTCCACAAAGTTGGCTGGATTGGGACAAGCAGTTTCACAACAATTTCCATCTCTCCCACCGGGAATTACGAAGGGTAAGAATCGGACATGGCAAGTGGGACTCGGAATATGCTGCGGTTGTGAATGCGAGCCTGCCTTTCGAAGAATGTGCTGCTCATGTTGGTGGGGAGGGATGGGGCTGGCAAGGCGTCTCTCTTGGAGATTTGCAGGTGCGCGCCTATATCAGCCAGCTGTCGTCAGAGGAAGTTCTCAGCAGAGTAAAAAAACAAGGGTTCGCAGTGGCACAAGGCGTCGCTGCGCGGCAAAGCGGTTTCGCACAGGGAGAAAAAGCGGGTTTCTCCGCCTCCAGCGAGCAAAACTGGCAACACGGCAAGATTACATACCCTCCCTGGTATGGAGACTACGGTGGGCCTGCTCCAATCGACTTCTACGTCAAAGATGGGGGAAAGTATCGGCTCGTGTTGGTATTTATGGGGTGGGGGCTGAGCGGAGAAGCGGCTTCGATTCTGAACTCTGTTGTCGTCCCAGCAGGCGAAGCGATGACAGATTGAACCAACTATACGGTTCTTGCCAGGTTTTAAGCGTAAGCGACGTGAGAACTCCCGGCTTACTGATTTCCGCTGAGCCGGATTTCAATCACGTGAAAGAACTTCGGAAAGTCTGGCGCGCCCTGAGAGATTCGAACTCCCGACCTACTGATTCGAAGTCAGTCGCTCTATCCAACTGAGCTAAGGGCGCGCTTTCCCAACCCTGCTGCTCGCACCTTCAACGCATCCGCTTGCACCAACACCCGATCACTGATTTCCGCCGCGGCGGACTCTATCCAACTGAGCTAAGGGCGCGCTGCGACCATTCTAACTCGATGCGCACCGTGCCTCTGGCGAAAAGCTTTTCGGCTCGTGCTGACGGTTTGTTATATTCGATGGTCATTTGCCCTCATAGCAAGGCGACGGAAACTCACGCGGAGGATAGGTGCCCAGCCAGAAGCAGGTGAAGTGGTCGGAGCTGAAGGTCGGACTCACCGTGCTGGTTGCCAGTATCACGCTGGCGGTGCTGGTGTTCGTGATGAGCGGCACGGTCAGCCCTTTCAGTCACAAGATCGTGGTGCGGGCGTACTTTGAGAATGCCGCCGGCCTGGTGAAAAGCGCGCCTGTGCGCCTCTCCGGCGTCGATATCGGCAATGTGGACCGCATCGCCATCACCAGTGACGCCGCGCGGCGACTGACTCCAGTCGAAGTTACGATGAAGATCAGCGCGCGCCATCAGACCGAAGTGCTGAAAGGCAGCAATGACAACGGCTCGAAGGCCACCCTGGCCACCCAGGGCGTGCTCGGCGCCACCTACGTCGACATCGACAGCACGCGCGCGACGGGGCGCCCGATTCAGGACGGCGACATCCTCGCTACCACCGAAACTCCGGCGCTGCAGGACGTGCTCAAGTCCAGCCAGGGCACGATCGACAAATTGAATGTCATCCTCACCCGCGTGGACGATATCGTGTCGGCAATCCAAAACGGGAAAGGCTCGGTCGGCAAGATCATCAACGATCCTGAGCTCTACAACCGCGCCAACGCCACCATCGCGCAGTTAGAGAAGCTGAC
>JAFAUE010000494.1 GCA_019243475.1 Acidobacteriota bacterium
CGAGGGCGTAGAACGAAGCCGGTGTCAGTGGGAAGTTGTTAGTTGTCCAGTTGTCAGTTCTCAGTTGTCAGTTCTCAGTTGTCAGTTCTCAGTTGTCAGTTCTCAGTTGTCAGTTGTCAGTTCTCAGTTGTCAGTTCTCAGTTGTCAGTTCTCAGTTGTCAGTTCTCAGTTGTCAGTTCTCAGTCGTCTGACAACGTCGGGTTAACTGACGACTGAAAACTGATAACTGAAAACTTCTCCCCTCACTTCGCCGCCACACTCGACTCCGAGTATCGCTCGCAATGCTGCTGGCGCAACGCGCTCTTGAGCAGCTTTCCGGTTGAGGTATGTGGAAGCTCGCCTACGAAGACATATTCGGGAAGCTGCCATTTGGCGAACTTCTCCGCCAGCACTGCGTTCAGTTCAGACGCCTCCGGCTTGCATCCTTCTTTGGCTACCAGGATCGCCAACGGCCGCTCTCCCCATTTGGGATGAGGAACGGCGATCGCCGCGGCTTCCCGGATGCCCGGGTGCGCAAGCAGCGCATTCTCCATGTCCACCGAGCTGATCCATTCCCCACCGCTCTTGATCAAATCCTTCGTTCTGTCCACGATGCGCAGATAGCCATGCCGGTCGATGGTCACCACGTCGCCGGTGCGAAACCAGCCGTCGTCGGTCCACTTATCGCCGAGCGCGGGCATCTTGAAGTAGCTCGACGCAACCCACGGACCGCGCAGCTGCACCTCGCCCATAGTGCAGCCGTCTGCGGGAACTTCGCCTTTGTCGTTGATGACGCGCGCTTCGATGAAGGGAATAGTTTTGCCTTGCGAGCAGACGAGAGAGTACCGATCATGCTCGGCTTCGGCGACGCAATCGGGCGTGCGCGCCATGGTCGCAAGCGGACTGGTTTCCGTAAGACCCCAGGCTTGTATGGCATGGATTCCATGCTGATCGAGTCGGCGAATCAATGCCTCCGACGGCGCAGAGCCGGCCACGAGAATGCGAATCGGTCGCGGCAGGCGCCGTCCGCACTGATCGAGGTAGTCACATACGCCCATCCAGACAGTAGGGACGCCGTAAGCAAACGTAACCTCTTCCTCCTCGCACAAATCGAGAACACTCTCCGGATCGACGCGCGGTCCAGGTAGCACCTGCTTGGCGCCAACCATTGTCGCGACGAATGGCATTCCCCAGGAGTTCGCATGGAACATGGGCGCAAGCGCCAGGACAGTGTCATTTTGGGACAACGCTACGTTGTCGGCGGAAGTTAGCGAAAGCGAATGCAGCGCCAGAGCGCGATGCGAGTACAGGACTCCTTTGGGATCGCCGGTGGTACCCGACGTGTAGCACATCGCCGCTCCGTCGTACTCGCTGAGCTGCGGCAACTTCGCGTCTTTTGGAGCGTGTTCGAGCAGCGCGTCATAGTCCTCGAAGGAATGTTTTCCGTCGCAGATCTGATGGACGAAGATGCGCTCGAATCCCGCCTCGGCCACAAACGTGTCGAGGATCGGCAAGAGCACCGAGTCCACGATCAGGAAGCGATCCTCGGCATGGCGGGCGATGAAGCCTAACTGCGCCGGCGGCAGCCTCAGATTCAAGGTGTGAGTCACGCCTCCAGCCAGCGGAATCCCGAAATAGGCCTCGAGGTGCGCGCGATGGTTCCACATCAGCGTGGCCACGCGCTCGCCCTTTTTGAGGCCGGCGGCGGCGAGGGCGCGGGCCAGCTTGTGCGCGCGCTCATCCAGATGGGCATAGGTGCAGCGCTGCGTGCTGCGGTCCGGCATGCGGCAGACGATCTCGCGCTCGCGGAAGAGCGTCGCTGCACGGCGCAGCATCGGCTCCAGCGTAAGTTGCGAGTCCATCATCGTGCTGATCATTGGAGCCCTCCGCCTCGGGCCGCACATGTTAGGCCGAGTGAAGGTGCAACGGCAAGCTGGATTTGTAGTGCTTGGTTACGCCGCGGCGGTGTTCATTGTGGATTCAGGAGCGAACTCAAGTCCTCGGTAAGCAGGGTGCCGTCTCGTAGCTGGCGCACCTCTACAGTCCCATGCAGCGCCGTGGGCGAACGCTGTGCCCAGGAGATCGCCTCCTGCGCGTCTCTGACTTCGATGATGTGAAAGCCGCCGAGCTGCTCCTTAGTCTCGGCATACGGACCGTCCACCACGACTGGCTTTTGGTTCTTAGCCTCTACCTTTCGAGCCGACGCGCTGGGATACAGTCCGCCGCTGCTGCGGAGAACGCCGGCGTCCTGCATCGCCCGCATAAAGCCTTTGTAAACTTCGAGCCAATGCTCCTGCTCAGCCCGACTCAAAGTCGGCCAGCCCGATTCATTTACATAGTCCAACAGCATGAAACGCATCGCCGTTCTCCTGAAGAGATCAGACTTCAATATACCGACGCGTGGGCGGCGAGTTTTCGACTTGCGCTCCCTTACGGTGCGTTTTCATCGGCGACATTGATCATCCAAGACTGCGGGACATCAGTCGCAAGGTTAGCGAATAAGCCGGACTTTTACGTTGAGGGCAAGTTTCTTCCAGGACTTTTCTGCCGTATAGACAGGTGCGTCTAGCGAGATACCGAGGGCTAGACACGCACGGTCTCCCAAGGAAAGGCCGAGCGGTTGGGTGTGCCTGACGAGGCTGCCTGCGATCTTGGCGTGTTCCTCTTCGAATGGCAACATTTCGGGAATAGGGCTCGTGCAATCTTCCCAAGCCTCCTCTGGGGTCCAGCCTCGGCTGACCAATTTCGCGTGGGCTTCGGAGACGTTCACGGTACTGGCAACGGCCCTGGCCAGCAGCTGCGGAGAAAGCTTTTCGTGTCCCTGCTCTCTGGCAATGATGGCCAGAATGACGGAGGCGTCGAGGACAACTCTATCGTTCACGCTTAGCGGCCTCGCGGCGTTCTGACAGCAACTCATTCACCAGCGACTGGCCTTCCTTCAGATACTTGCGAGCCCGCCGCTGCGCTCGTTCAATGCGGCGCTGCTGCGTGGTGATTCGCAGTCCGTCATTTTCAAGCCGCAGGAGAACCTCGTCTCCAACGTTGATTCCGAGCGCCTTGCGAAAAGCGCTGGGAATGACCACGCGGCCGTTTTGGTTGATACGCTGTCTCATTTCTTGTTTCATGACATTTTCGAAAATTATGACATATTTCCGAACTAACGCAGTAGCTTTTAGTAAGGAAGATTTAGACGTGAGCACGAAATCCGTTGGGAGAACCGTATGCAGACTGGCAGGCAGGAGACCGGGCGCCCTCGCCCGGGTGTTTCTGCTTTCAAGAGAAACGTTCGTATTTAGAGGCAAACACCCGGGCGAGGGCGCCCGGTCTCCTGCCTGCGTCAGAATTGCAAGCCAAAATGGGGACAGAAAAGGTTGCGGGCTCTGCTGCTGCAGTCGCCTTACGCTGTGAGCGGGCGATCGAGCTTGGCGGGGCGGTCTGCGCCCTGCGAGTCGGCTGCGGCGGCCTGGGTCTTTAGTTCGCGCTCGGTGATCGGCTTCATTTGCTGGTAGGTGTACCACATGCGGTGAATGACAGTAATGGTCGAGAGGACCGCGATCACCCAGAGTACCGGCGCCATGCGATTGAAGAGCGCGCCGAGGAGTACCAAAACGATACGTTCTGGACGCTCGAGGAATCCGACCTTGCAGCTTGGGATCAGCGATTCGGCTCTGGCTCGGGTATAGCTGACCATGACGGAGGTCGTCATCACGATGCCCACGAGCACCACGTAGAAGAAGTGATTGGCGCGCGCGTAATAGACCAGCAGTCCGAAGAAGAGAGCGATGTCGCTGTAGCGGTCGATGACCGAGTCAAAGAATGCGCCGAAGGTTGTGACCTGATTGGTGGCGCGGGCTACGCGTCCGTCC
>JAFAUE010000016.1 GCA_019243475.1 Acidobacteriota bacterium
GCGGGAGCGGAGCGAGTAGTGAGCATCGTGGGCACCGACGAGGTCGATCTCAACCGCAACCACATCAGTTGGGTGTCACCTCTAGGGCGGGCGTTAATGAAGTCGGCAGCGGGCGACTGTGTAGTTCTCCAAGCGCCGGGCGGTACAGAATACCTGACCGTGCTGGAAGTATGTTACGAGCGCATTTCAGTGGAACCGTTCCGTGAACCACCTGGATCGGAGGTCTCGCCAAAGGGAATCTCTCGCCGACGCCAATCCACCTGACGAAGAAGAGACGAAAAGGCGCAGGTAGTGAAACGAGCGACGACCGTAATAGCGCGTTATCGGCTTTTGATAAGTGACACGAGATGAGTTGAGTCCTCATAAAGCACTTATCGCGATCAACTTTCAAACTGGTCTGCCATTCGGAAACTGTGATCTGCTGAATTGAGGAGCCATCGCCATTGCGCTCATAATGCTGCGGCAGCAGTCAAAACGCGCTATCACCTGATTGCGTCAGTTGATGTCCAGTTTGAGTTTGGTCGTTGTTCGGGTAAGTGCACCGCGCCCAGATTATTTGTTCGGTGTGGCGTTGGTTTTCCTCGGCCGCACTGCCTGTTCGAATGGAATTTCCTTACCTTCCTCGTCCACCCAGTGGATATCAAAGGCAGCGTCGGAGGAAAGAAAAACTAAACACGGAGTACTCCCATTACAGGTGGCCCGGTGCACGTGATGCGACGGCAGATAGACGAAATCACCGCTACGCGCCACGATGGCTTTGTCGCCTTTCATTTGGGTCTCAAGAGTTCCGCTCGCGACCATCGCTGTTTCGCTTGGTGTGTGCCAATGATAAGGCGCGACACAATGGGGAGCGAATCGGGCAAGGATAACGGATGGTCCCTTCGTGGGATCACCTTTCTCCACCGCGATGGTGAAGCATTCAGGAGCGTTTGGTATTGGAGCAAACTTGGCAACGGCAGCGGGATTGACGATGGGATTGTCGTTGTCCTGCGCAGGGCTGCTCGCTATACAAATCAATATCGTAAGGGGGAGAAGCAAAAGTGAAGTGGCTAGGCGAGAAATCATCATCCTCTTTTCAACGGCATTGTGGACCTCGAGATCGCCGCGTAGTCTACTGCATGATTGGCAAGGAATCAATCTGTTGACCGCACCTGAAATTCCGCTTTTCTCAAGGGATATTGTTGATAATCGCCATTGCACTCAGAACCGAGTCAATGAGCGAGAACGCCTTCCATGAGAAGACCGGTCGGAGTCAAGTAAAACTCTGCGTTCTTTTCCGAGACAAAGATTTTCTGCCGCCGAGTAGCCGCTGTCGCCATGCTTCCATCCGCACTCTTGTGAGCGAATCGTGTAATCGCCAGTTGACGTTCACTCGAAGAAAATCGGTCTGTGCTCGACCCAAAACCTCAGGTAGCCGACTCTTGCGCGCTAGCTTATGCACATGGTCGGACTCGAAGCCGCGAGCACAGCGGACGTCTCTTGCGTGAAGGAGCTACAGCGAAAAACCAGGTTGGCGTATTCTGCTGTGCGGTTCATCGCTAATGGTGACGATGAGCCTAAGCCGGGAGAGACGAGTGCTCGCCGCTGGTTTGCTCCTCGCGTCGGGCACTTCCCGGCGAGATTTCAATAGACCGACGCCGCCAGACCGCGTGCCAGCGGCCACGGCAACTCTCAAACTTGCTTGCACATCTTACAGTGCACTCACTATTTCAATCCAATGCCAGAAAATGCCTTCCACATCGACGTTTGCAAATGTGACTCGCGAGCGAGCTTGTCAGGCTACCCAAAGTTCGCGAATGATCAGTTTAGGCCCCACGCTCTGGCTGAGCAAGCCGCAATCGAACTGCAAGCATGCGAAAGCCCCGGCGAATATTTCGTGACGGTTTCGTTAGCGGACCGAACTCCAGTGGCAACTCAAGTCGTGGTGGTTCCGCCGTCCATTTAACTCACGAGGTGGTTTCAAAGTTGCCACTTCCTCGGCCGCTGAAGCCCATCCTTCATTCGGCCGTTCGCTCGCGGACATCTTCGCCCGTACTCCCGATCAAAACCATACATGGCGATTGTTCCCAACACTGACTTTAAGGAACTGGATCCGGCGGGCACCAGGGGCACATCTGGTCCACAGTACGTTACACATTCGCGATAAATGCGCTTCACGGTAGCGTCACCCGCGTGGAATTTGTGCAGTATTGGGGGCTTCCAAATTGCGGATGAGCCGATGTGTTTCGTGCAACCAGGTTGCACCTTGGAATCAGGATCGTCTTTTTCCTCCATTGACCTGGTCCTTCCTGTTCCACACATCCCATAAAGTTGCCTCAATGTAATTAGTTACCGAGCGCCGCGTTTCATCGGCTTCCTCTTCGAGGCGCTCCTTGAAGTCCGGGGAAACCCGCAGATTCAAGGTGGCCGTCTTCATGCGTTTTGGGGCCTTCATGGGCTTAATCGTTATCCGCAAGAGAGTCGCAAAATAGCTGCTTTTCGACTGGCTATCGTACGTGTCTGTCGATACAGTGTCAAGCGCATTGCGTTACATAAAGGAGCCTTTTATGAAAGCACCTTACGCGGAACTGGCGCGCGCGAATTTGCGGCTGGCACGGCTGAAGTACGGCACAGCCCTCAGTCCCAATCTAAAAGCAAGCCTACAGGCACTCACCCGACAGTTCGGGTTCTCGCTAGACCTCGGGGAAATCCTTCTACTTGATCGCTCTTGGTATGTCACTCACAGCGGACTGCTGCGTGGGCATTCGTGTGCAGCCGATGGCGAGCTTCTGTGCGCAGGCGGAGAGCAAATGGGCATTTCGCGCCATCGCGTTTAAATCGGCTACCTGCAAAGGATTCGCCGGATATGGGGATGCCGATCCGGGAAACGTGTCTGCTTTGGTGCGGGGAGCGGAAATGCGTGTTGCCGAAACTCGAGCCGTCAATCGAGCTTTGCGCAAGGCCTACGGCATAGGTCTCTGCTCAGTTGAGGAGATCGGTAGCTTCGATCCAAGGTCTGAGCCCGAAGTTGGGAGCGCCAAGAAGACGGCCCAAAGTGCAAATGGAAACGGGCACCCCCTGCGCGACCGGCTCTACCTTCTCATTCGCCAACATCAGCTCGATGCCGGGTTAGTGAAGCTTTATGCGGCTGATTTCTGCGGAACAGAACAATTGCGGGAGGTCAGCAGGGAAAAGATGGGGCAGTTCATTGATCATCTCTCTGCTGAGGCCAGTCGTGATCGCGACGGTCTGGGACGGAAGCTCGAAACCTATCAAAAATCTGCGGAAGGTGTCGCATGAAGCGGCAGATCCAAGGTCTGAGCTTATCTACTGCCGCTGCCGAGATCCCAGACGGCGTGTATCTGGTCCAGGTGCAAAAAGCGCATTACCGCTGGCACAAGCACAAGCCCTCCTATGACCTCCATTTTTTCGTGCTTAAGCCGGATGCCTTCTCAGG
>JAFAUE010000266.1 GCA_019243475.1 Acidobacteriota bacterium
TTGCCTTTCGTCAGCGCTACGGGAACGATCTCGGCGATGCCTTCTTCGACCATCTTGTCGGTGGTCGTGGTATTCTTGATGTTGAAGCGCGTGACCGTAATGCGCTGCGGCTCGGCCTTGCCCGGACGCACGATGGAGAAGTCGATGGTCGAACCTTGCTTGCCGGCGAGCTCTTCTTCAATTGACGCCAGCGACATCTCATGCGTGCTCTTCCCTTCCAACGCTTCGATGATGTCACCAGGCTGGACCCCGGCCTTGTCCGCAGGTCCGCTGGGAATGACGGACACAACCGCGGCGTATCCGAAGCGCTTCGAGATGGTCGCGCCGATGTTGGCATTACCGTCATCGTGGTGCGTCTTGTAGAACTTGTACTCTTCCGGATTCAAGTAGCTGGAGTCGGCGTCGAGGGACTCGAGCAGCCCATGCAGCGCGCCGCTGGTTACGGCGGGGAAGTTCGGCTCCTCGACGTACTCAGTGCGTATCCGCGAAAGCACTTCGCTATAGACGCCAAGCTGGCGGTACGCGCCGTCGTTGCTGGAGGCATGCACGCCCAGGCTGCCGAGGACGACAACCAACACAATGAAAAACGAGAGAGTCAGGACACCAATCTTGAGCTGCTTCGACATTCGACCTTCTACCCGATTGGACGCAAAAAATCGCCCATCGTCACATCATTATAGTTTGGATGCTGCCGGAATCGAGCAGGTCTCGACGGGTTTTCTCGTCACTGTGGGACAGCGACCTGCACCAGAAACGGTGAACATTCGGCATCCCTCCAAGCTGTCGAAGCCGCCACGGGAAGGCTAAAAATGAGGATTCCGGACCACGGGGAAATTCCCTGCTTCAGGGAATTTCTCAGGGAAATTTCGTGTTTGGGAACCCGGATTTCGCAAATTCTGCCCAAAATTCGCAAATTTACCGACCTGAGCAGGGAATAGCTCAGGGAATTGCGGGAATTCGCTAGTTATCCCTCTTCGCATGTTGCACTTACGCGACAGTCTCCGGCGAGGTTTCTGCGTGGAACAGGGAAAGAGCAGGGATTTTCGACGCTGACTGTCGGCCTTCCGTCGCGGAAGCCTCGGGACGCGCCGCACCACCCAGCGCAGCCGCAAGGTGGTTGGCACTCAGTTGATGCTCCCGATGACCGGAAAAACTGTCGGCCTGCTCCGAGATTACTGCCCGTGGGCCGGACACCCATCGCGAGCCCCCGGGCAGGAGAAGGTGTAAAAAAAAGGCCACCGGAGTTCCGGTGGCCCGTTGAGACGTTTGTTGCTAATCGGTTTAGAAGTAAATTTTTGCCGCGAGCTGCGTCTGACGACCAGCGGCCGCAGAAGTAATTCGCCCAAATGTTGAATGGGTGAAGTTAGCATCAGGATTGTTGAAGTTTGTGTGGTTGAAAATGTTGTAGCTTTCGAGGCGAAGCTGCAGGTAGCGGCTCTCGCTCCCAGGCCAGTAGATGTTCTTGTAGATTCCCGCGTCGGTGTTGATGATCCCAGGGCCGTAATACTTGTTTCGCGAGAGATTACCAAACGAGCCAATCGGTTCGTCGACGAAACTGTTACCGGGATTAAACCACTGCGACCCAGTCGAACCGCCCGTTCTGGGATTGGCGAACTGGAGAGGCGCCACCTGATTGGGAGCGTCCGGGCAGGCGTAGTAGTTCTCGTTGGCTGCGCACCACAGAGAATTAGAAACTGCCCCGCCGTAGGAGATGTCAAACGGGAAGCCGGACTGCAATGTGAGAATACCGGTGATTTCCCACCCGCCAAGCACTGTGCTTAGAAGGCCGTGATTGCGGAAGGGGATCTCATAAACCGGACTCAAGACGAAACGGTGCCGCGCGTCAAAACCCGAGTTTCCGTAGTTTAAAGCAGGAAAGTACTGGTTATAACCGCGGCCATTGCTGCCCCCAAATCCAGCATTCTCGAAGCTAGACGCTGTATCAAGCGAGTGTGCATAGGTGTAGCTCGCCTGAAAGAGCAGGCCGTGAGTCAGGCCTTTTGTGGCGCTAATCTGCAGCCCGTTGTAGTTCGAGGTGCCGCTTGAAGCGATCCAGCCTGGGCTAGCAAAGACAGTTCCGTCGTTGTGCAGCACGTGACTTGGAAATGCTTCTGCCTGGGAATCAGCATTCGCGACGCAGTTGGGATCTGCCAAGCAGGCCGCCTGTCCGGCGGGAGTAATCGGATCCGGATTGATGGTGGTCTGCAGGTGACGGCCAAGCGATCCTACGTAGCTGACGGTCAACACCAATTGCGACGGCAGTTCACGCTGAATCGTGAGGTTGAAATTCTCGGCATAGGGCGGCCGAAAGTTGGGCGCGTATCCGCTCGGCCCAAGGGGAACGAATGGGCTGAAATCAATCGCTTGCCCTGGCGTAGCGAATGAACCTGGGAACTGATTAGGGTATACAGTTCCGGTATTGATGTCCTGAAATGGGTTTACAAACGCCGGGTGAGCGGTCGGAACATAGTGAGCCACACCGCCCGACGAGAGGCCGAATGGCGGTTGGTTCAGGTTCTGCAACGAACCCTCTTCCTCTGTACGGTTGTAGTAAATTCCGTATCCGCCGCGAATCGAAAGCTTACGCGCCGAACCTCCGGAGAGAAATCCTAGCTCGGGAGCATAGGCGAACCCAATTCGCGGAGCGAAGTCCTTCCAGCGTGTTGTAGAACCTTGACCGTTGTTGCATCCTGGATCTCCGGGGTAGACCAGCCCTGCGGGAGCCGTTGGGAAAACCTTCGACTGCACCCCGGGGACATAGCAGACCACGCCTTCGCCGTTGTACTGAACGTTGTGAAGGGCGGTGTCGATCTGCCAACCCAGCCCATAAGTGATTGTGAAATTATCGCGAAGTTTGTAAACGTCCTGCCCATACCCGTACCACTCAAAGGCATAAGCATCGATCAATCCCCCCGCAGTTTGGGTATACGTTCTGGGATCGCCAAACAGGAAATCCAACCCGGCGCTGCCCGTGCTGAAGGTATTGCTTGAAGAGAAAGCGTAATTGCCATTGTTGCTTGCAAAGAACGGATTGCTTACCAGGAACTTTCGCCCATCGACACCAAACTTCATCGAGTGCCGACCAACGATCTTAGAGAAGTTATCGTCAACCTGATAGTTGGAATCGATGCGGGGCTGTGGGCCATTGGTCGTGAATCCAAGGTTGAAGAAGCCCGGAATGCCGATGAACGGTAAGCTCGCCACCTCTGGATGTTGTGAGGTGATGGCAAACCCAGCCGATGACGGCAAAACAACCTGCGCGGGGGATAACGCTCCAAAGTTGAAGCGTGAATAACCAAGGCGGAAGTCGTTAAGTGCAGTCGCCCCGAAGACGTGACTCCAGTCAGCCGTGAATTGATGCGTCTCACGAGTGCTGGTGTCGGCGAATCCCGGCAGTGTGGCACCTGTGTTCGGGAATGGAATGGTGTCGGCCGTCGGACGGTGCTCGAATACCAGGACTCCCCATAGCTGATCTTTGGAAGTGACGTTACCGTCTATGCGAGCAATTCCCTGGTCCTGAACGGTGGTGGTAACGGGATTATAGAGAAAGGTATTGTTGGCGCTGTTTGGGAGCGGAACATATTGCTGCACGAGCTTCAGCGCTAGCGGATTGAAAGCTGAGGTGGGAATAGTGACGGGAGTTCCCGCGCCGCCGGGCTGGAAGCAGCTTCGCCAGGTGGAACCGGCCCCACAACCCGTCTGAGCAAGCAACGTCCCGGGGATGGGCTTTGTTGACATGTTGAAGGCACTGCCATTCGCCAAAGTCGACCAATTGGCGCTTCCATTCACTCCTAACTGCGCTTGCGAAAAAACGGTGACGTTGCCCGTGGCACCACTCTCCGGAGCTACGGCACGATTGCCTTGATAGGACAAAAAGAAGAATGCCTTGTCCTTCAGCACCGGACCGCCGACCGTTCCGCCGAACAGGTTCTGGTGAAATTTCGGGGCGGTCTTCTGGAAGAAGTTATGACTGTTCAAGAAGGTGTCGCGGTAGAAGTCGAATGCGTCGCCGTGGAAAGCGTTCGTACCGTTCTTAATCGACGCACTCACGATCGCGCCGGAGTTGCGTGAGTACTCAGGATTGAGCGAGCTGGTGATCAGGTTGAATTCCGACAAAGCGTCGGGGCTTGGTGTGTACTGGGTGGTGTTGAGCGGCAGATCATTGATGTCCGTGCCATTGACCAGGAAACTCGTCTGCTGGGTCTGCGCGCCGTTCACGGAGAAGGTACCAAAACGATCGTTCGAAGCTTCCACACCAGGCTGTAACAGCTCAAGCTGCGTCCAATTACGCCCAATCAGCGGTAGATCCACGATCTGCTTTGCCTCAACGACGTTGTTGAGCTGCATGTTGGTGGTATCAACCTGCACGGCGTTGGCCTGTACTTCAACCGTCTGTGCTTCCTGACCCACATGGAATTCCACTGGCTGGACATATTCCTGATCGATGTTGAGAGTGATTCCGTTAGCGGTGAAGCTCTGGAATCCGGGTGCCGTGGCGGACAGGTTGTACGTACCAACCGGCAGATTGAGGATCTGATACGACCCCGTTGTGTTGGACTTCGTGTTGTAGGCAACGCCGGTCTTGGTATTGGTGGCGGTGACGGTAGCGTTCACAACGACCGCACCGCTCGGATCCGTTACGGTTCCGCTAATGCGGCCCGTAACGTCGACGGCAAGCATCGACACGGCCGCAAACAGAACCGTAAGTCCAAGAGCTGCCAAATACCGGAAAGGCTTCATGCTCTGCATTAACTTTGCTCCTTGGAGATGGCTGAAGAATGTTTTTGCGTGCGCAGGCTGTAAGTGCACATGAAATAGCAGTAGGGGTCTGTGTAACTTGCCCTCATTTGCAATCAGGGGGCCGGAACGCATATCTCTGATTGCAAATGGCTTTTCTTGACGCCATCAGGGCGCGATTTCACAAAAACGGAGATTCAGCTATTGCAAAATATGGTTTTTTGAATCTCTTCCCAGATTAGTTGCCGCTATTCCCCGATTCGTGGCGGTTCTTACCTCGGAGTCAGCACTCCACCCCAGTGGGGAAGAAATATTGCACAATAAAAGGAAAAGGCGGCAAAACGCTGTTCCAGCGGAGAACTGATAGGAAGCGGAATTCACCCTTCATCACGAGGTCAGAAGCGGTTATCCGGACCGCATACATGACGCGGAAATCACGCAAACTTCTCTGGAAGATGCTGGCTTCCACCCCCAGCCATAACCAGGCGTCCCCCAATCGCTCTTTCAAAGTTCAATGGCTCGCGCAAAACAGCTCAGAACAAGTTGCGGGCAAAAAAAATCAGGCGATCCCGAGGGACCGCCTGAAAG
>JAFAUE010000379.1 GCA_019243475.1 Acidobacteriota bacterium
CCGATAAGCTGCTGCAGCCGGCATCGAACACTAAACTTTTCACCACAATCACGGCGTTGGCTCTGGTCGGCGCCGACTACAAATTTCTGACGACCATCGAGGCAGCACGTCGTCCCGACAAATCCGGAAGAGTTGCCGGCGACTTGATTCTGGTCGGCCGCGGCGATCCCAATCTCTCTGGACGAGTTCTCCCTTATAACCGCAAGACGGAGCGGGTTACGCCTCACACTCGCGCGTTGGAGGAATTGGCGGATCAAGTGCGCGCTGCGGGCGTAAAAGTCATTGCAGGCGATATCGTCGGCGATGACAGTTATTTCGTTTATGAGCGGTACGGCGAAGGCTGGACCCAGGACGATTTGATGTGGGACTACGGCGCTCCTGTCTCCGCCCTGACAGTGAACGACAACGTTGTGTTCGCGAGCATCAAGCCGGCCGAAATCGCGGGCGCACGCGCTCTGCTTACGCTCGATCCTTATTCAGAGTATTACCGCGTTCATAACCTTGTGACTACAGCTCCGCGCGGGACAGCCCGCAACATCGGGATACTGCGCGAGCCCGGCTCTCTGGAACTGACGCTCTGGGGCACCATCCCGCTAGGAGACGCGGGTGACGATGAGGCGCTTGCGATCGAGGACCCGGCTACTGCCAACGCGCAATTTTTGCGAACGGCTCTGCAACAGCGGGGAATCACGGTGCGTGGAAAAGCGCGAGCGGCGCACACTTACGCATGGCAGTTTCCGCCGGCGCGGGACAATCAGACGCTCGTGGTTCCACCGGTAAAGCCGCCGGAACGGTTTGTCCTCGGACGGCATGAGTCTATGCCTCTGTTCGAAGACTTGCGCGTGATCAACAAGGTCAGCCAGAACCTGCATGTCGAGATCATGCTTCGCTTAGTTGGCAAACTGCGCGGAGTCTCAGGCTCGATATCAGGAGGACTCGACGCGGAGAAAAAGTTTTTGACCGACCAGGTGCATCTCGATCCGGCAGAATTCTCACTTTATGACGGTTCGGGACTCTCACGCGAGGACCTGGCGACGCCTCACGCCTTTACCCAGCTCCTGCAGTTCGCGTACGCACAGCCGTGGGCAGCCCAGTTTCGCGACACTCTGCCCATTGCGGGAGAAGACGGATCGCTCTCAACTCGCTTCAAAGGCACGTTCGCGGAGGATCATGTCGATGCCAAGACCGGGCAGCTCGGGCAGGTAAATTCTCTTTCCGGGTACGGCACGACCAAGCTCGGACACAACATCGCATTTTCGATCCTCATTAATCACCACACGCTTGGGAACACCCGCGCCAAGCAGATGATCGACGACATCGTGAATGCGGTCCTGGAGGAAGACTGAGGTCGTGTTTCTCGCTTTCAGTGCATTGAACGATGCTCAATTAAAATGGAGTGACAACGATGCCTACGACGATTCCTTCCTCCATATCAGAAATTGTGCATGAGCTCGCGGCGGCAGCCGGACTCAGTGTCGCTTCCGTCGACTCAGGAAAAGACTTTAACGGCGCACCCACCGCAAAGGTGCAGCTAAGAGCGACGACCGGCGCTCTATATCCGCTGGAATTGTCCGAATCTTTCGCTGCGAACGCAGGGAGGCGGGCCGAGCTGAGCGGCGAGTTGGGTGAATACCTCAGGGTACTCGCGCAACGCATGCGTGCACCTCGCCCGGACGTGTTTCTTACCTTGCACGGGCTGCCAATTTCGTTGCAGCAATTTAGCTGGCCCTACCATCGGTCGACTTCTGGAGCAGACTCCTTCATCCTCCATGGTGTTGCGCAGCTCGCAGAACCAGAAAGCGCACTGCACGCCAAAGTCGCAGCCAGCCTTACCGTCACATTCGCTGAGGTGCTTCCCGCATTGGAACAGCCATTCGCGGAGGCGGTGACCTTTAACGCCGTCCGTAAGACGCTGGACCTGACGCAGCTGGAAATGCTCAAGAGCGGCAATCGCCAGCCCGTACCCGTAAGCACGCGGTACTACAGCTTTCGCGAGAAGCGCTTCATCTTCAGCGAGACCAATGATGCCAAGCGCAGGGACTTCATCCGCACGAAGGTGTTCTGGATCAGCGCGCGGTTGGGCGGCAACTCAGGTGCTTGGATTGCAGATCCGTATGACACGCAATATCTCGACTGCTCTGCCGACAATCTCCGCAAAGCTGCGCAGGAGCTTGAAAAGGAAGGTCTGGTGCACCTGGATTCAACTGGTGACTTCGCCGCGGCTACGGAGAAGCTCGCGTCACAGGCTGACGAATTCTCTGCGCGAATGCAGGCAACACTCGCCTCCCTGAAACCGAAATTTAACGAGGAGATGCGCGCTGGACACACCAACATGTGAGTAATCCTTGATTGGGCCTTCTTTTCTAATGGATCTATAAGGCTCGTGCCTTGGGAAGCCGATCTTGTCCGAAGTCTTTTCTGATCTCCAAGGCGGATACCGAGGAAGGCTGGCGCCTTCTCCTACCGGCCTTCTCCACCTTGGCCATGCGCGGACCTTCTGGATTGCAGCACAACGAGCTCTGCAGAGTCATGGAACGCTCATTCTTCGCAATGAGGACCTCGACGCGCAACGGTGCCGTCCTGAATTTGCTCGAGCGATGTATGAAGACCTGCGCTGGCTCCACTGGGAGGAGGGTCCTGACTGTGGAGGTCCTTATGGTCCTTACGCGCAAAGCGAACGGCGAGGTTTTTACCTCCAGGCCTGGCGCAAACTGCTCGACCAGGAATCTATTTACCCGTGTACA
>JAFAUE010000048.1 GCA_019243475.1 Acidobacteriota bacterium
CGGTGACTTCCTGGGTGGTGGCAGCCAATTGCAGAGTAATCTTCAAACTCACCGGCACGGGAGAGTTGAGATTCACGTCCTGAACATAAACAGCGAAGCCCGGCTGCGAGACCGTCAGGTGATAGGGCGCGAATGGAACATTTGCAACGGAGAATGCGCCCGACGCGTCGGTTGTAACCTTGCGCTCGAATTGGCTGACCGGATTTTGTACCTCCACACAGCGCCGGGAACCACCGCGCCGGTTGGATCTACGACAGTTCCGTTTAACGTGGTGTAGTTGCGCGATTGCGCCGCGGCCTGCTGCGACAGCAGCGCGAACGTAAACGCTAAGGCCAGCGTGGCGGCCTGCAGACGGCTTCTGCGAAAACCTGTGGAAACGGCATGAAGTACTTGCTGCATCTCAATCCTTCCTTTTGGCTATGGACCAAAATGGGAGCCCGACCGGCTGCTGAGCAGCGGTCGTTAGACGTTTAGAAAAAGTGGCGGATTGGATTAAGCAGCCGGGGGAGGCCGGATGTGGGACGAGAGGATCGAGTTTGAATCCGGCGTCGGCAGCCGGTTAGGAGTGAGAAGGCTAACGCAGCGAGTGGGCAGAGAAACCGGATTTACCGCCGCCGCCGGACGAGCAATGGAATGCGCTGCCAGACAGAGCGAGCAGTGTATGTCCACCGATGTGGCGTTGCGATGATAGTGCGCAGACTCTGCGACACAGGCGCCCATAAACGCAACCAGGCATAACCAGATCAGCCAGGTTCTGGAGCGGCGCAGCGACAGAGTGGGTGAAGCAGACATGTTCCGATAACAGCATACCCGAATTGGGTATGCACAAACTATGACAGATACGGTTCAAGGCGCGTGAAAGTTGCTCAGGGAACTCTGCCAGCCTTGGGGTTAACACGGAGGGCACGAAGGTTTCTACGAAGGACACAGAGAAGGGACTCCAGAGCTCAGATGGCAATCTTTCGCCCCGTGCCCTCCGTAAACCTTCGTGAGCCGTGTTAACCCCAAGGACCTTGCGTTTGCCCTTAAGAGCAAACACCAACCACAAGGTGCTTCGTCCGCCGTGGCGGACTCAGCATGACACGTGTCTTGGAGTTCTCGCTCCGTGCCCTTCGTAAAGCTTCGTGAGCCTCCGTGTTAACCCTCGGGCCCAACGTTTGTCATTGCGAGCCAAGGGAGACAAATTACTTCCGGGTCATGCGCAGCTCGATCATCATGCGCTCATTGCCTTTGTCGTCGATGAGGAAATGACGATGTAGGAGAACGCGCCCATCTTCCTCCAGATGCGCACGGGCCACGGTTTTGCGCCCGGGGCGATCGGGATCGAGCGCCGTGGCCCAGAGGATGATGTTCTTGCCGTCGAAGGTGCCGTCGCTCTGGCGAATCGACATCGTAGTCTGCCGCGAGTCGTACCAAACCGTGGTAAAGCGATTTGTCTTGGGATCGAAACCTGAGATTCCCGTGCCGGTGCTTTGGCTGCCGTCAGGATTGGAAAACGTGAAATCGGATTGCAGGAATTTCCCGTCCTGGATCATGTATTGCTTGCAGGTAGCTTTGCTGACAATGGGCTTGCCGTTCGCCGGGAAAAAGGTCTTGACGACATCCCAATCGCCGACGAATTGCGCGAGCAGCTTTTGGCCGGCACCCGCCCCGCTCGGCGGCTCATATTGATTGTGGGTCTGCTGCGCAAATGCGGCGCTCGCTAAGAACAACATCACTGCAATCCATTTCGTCATGGCAGGCGATGATACGCGAAAAGCGCGACTGCGCGCGACGAGACATTCGCTGGGAGTCTCCGCAAATAAAGCAGCCCTGCTTCTGTCCGATTTCATCGGCAGGCGAGCTCACGCAGCAACGTGTCCGCAGTAAAATGTGCTGCATGACATCAATTCCGATGAAGGAGATCCGCATTCCCTCCGCGCTAATGCGCGAGAAACGATCGTCTGTACTGTTCACCTTTGTGCAGGCTACGTTTATTGCTCTGCTGGTTGCCGTGATCTCGTTCTTCGTGCTCAACCTGTTGGCGATCGTGGCACTCGGGGTTACTGCGGCCATCAGGCACCGCATGCTGGATTTTTCCGTCGCCTACCGGGAGTTCGCCGCCCCCTCGGCCATCGGCGTCTTTGTGCTTGCGTGGACCGCAAGCCTGGTCTTTTTCTTCCGCGAAAGAAGCCGATAGTCCCCGTGCAGATCGTCTCCATCGCGCGTCCCGAACTGGAACAGGCACTGCGCGCCCCAGAGCGGCTGCGGGAATACTGCGGCAAGCTCGAAGCCGGAGACATTTTGTTTTTCCCTGAGACGCCGATCTCGATAACCTCTGACGCTCTCGGGTTTCTGCTTGGTCATCAGCAGGTAGGCGGGGCTTATCACAAGAACATCGCGTATCGGCCGCTGGAGGACCGAATTACCGGCTTCGATGCCCAAAATGGTCCGGCGGCCGAGCGGCTGCGTGGCATCATGCGACGCTATTCGAGCGACGTTGTGGCATTTCTGCGCGAATTCCTCGGACCCTATCAAGCGCGCTGGAAAGTGGACTATGCCAGTTATCGTCCGGAGGAGGAGCAGACCCGCGATCTCGCGCTGCGTAAGCGCAATGACCTGCTGCACACAGATGCCTTTCCCACCCGCCCGACGCATGGCGACCGCATACTGCGCTTTTTTAACAACATCAATCCGAGCCGGACACGGAACTGGATTACAACCGACACCTTCGACGTGCTTGTAAACAAGATGAACGAGGGCAAACTGGATGGAGGCCGTGTGCCTCTTCCCTCCTCGTTGCAACCGAGCAGTATCAAACAAACTCTTGCCGGATTGGGTTTCGGCAGGCTAGCTCCTTCCTTGAAGCGCTCGCCTTACGACGAATTCATGATGCGCTTTCATAATTACCTCAAAGAGAATTCGTCATTTCAGGAGAACTGTCCGAAACAGCACTGGGAATTCCCGCCAGGCTCAAGCTGGATGGTGTACACCGACATGGTCAGCCATGCCGTCCTCTCAGGACAATTTGCTCTCGAGCAGACGCTGATCGTCTCAAAAGACGCCATGGTCCGGCCCGAGAAGTCGCCCTACGGGGTGTTGAGTCGGATGGCAACCGCCGTTTGAAAGCCTGTCGCATTCGTCAGACATTTTGGGTATCATGTCAGACACGTGGGGAATATGTCTGACATCCGGCTGACAATCCGTATCGACGCCAAGCTGCGCATTGCCTTGAGCCGCCGAGCCAGGCTGATGAAGAGGCCGGCATCCGAGATTGCGCGTAAGGCCCTGGAACGCGAACTCGGACTTGGACCGTGGGCAAACTCGGATCGCCCGAATGCCTACGAGGCATTTATGCAGGCGGGTCTGATTGGATGTGCTCCCGGAGGCCCAGCAGACTTAAGTACAAACAAGGCGCACATGAAAGGCTTCGGAGAATGGGACAATGATTCTCGTCGACGCAGGCCCGCTCGTAGCGTTGGCAACCCCAGAAGATCAGCATCATCGTCGGTGCGCTGAGGCTCTGCGCGAACTGCCGCTTCCCTATGTCACAACTTGGCCGGTGGTTGCCGAGGCAGCGTGGCTGGTGCTTCAGCCGGTTCCCTTCATGAGGTCCCTGGCCAACAGTTGCTTATCGGGTGCCCTGGAAATTCGACATCTGGAGAATGACGCGATCGACTGGATTGCGGAGTTCATGCATCGCTATCGAAACATTCGCGCACAACTCGCGGATGCTTCATTGATGTACGTCGCCGATTCCGCTGATGTCGAGACGATTTTTACGCTCGATCGCCGAGACTTCAGCGTGTACCGGACAAAGAAGAACCGCGCCCTTAACATTGTTCCTTAACTTGCCAATCAAGGTATCGACCTATGGCTACTACGGTTCCGGTTTTGGAAGGCGAGTCAATCCCACGATCCCACGTAATCCTTTTGCTCATCTGGGCTGTGTGGCTTGTCTGGTCCGCGATTCATCCACACGACTATCTCACCTGGACGCTCGAAGTTTTCCCCGGTGTGCTGGGTATGGCGGCGCTGCTGGCTATCTACAACCGCTTTCGCTTCACGACGCTGCTTTACGCGTTGATCGTGATTCACTGCGGAATCTTATTCATCGGCGGACATTACACCTACGCAGAAGTTCCGCTGTTCAATTGGATTCGCGATCGCTTTCACCTCATGCGCAACGACTACGACCGCGTCGGCCACTTCGCGCAGGGATTCGTGCCCTATCTGATCGCCCGTGAAGTTAGCATCCGGCGGCGGGTGTTCACGAGTCGAGGATGGCGAATTTTCTTTTGTATCGGCGTTTGTCTTGCAATCAGCGCGCTGTACGAGCTGTTCGAATGGCAGTCGGCAGTGATTGGCGGTTCGTCCGCCGACGCCTTTTTGGGAACGCAAGGCGATCCGTGGGACACGCAAGAGGACATGGCCACCGCTCTGGTTGCAGCGTGCCTGGCCGAACCGGTGATGGGGCGAATACACGACCGGGCATTGAATGCGCTGCGCGCGAATGCCCCCGGGGACGCTTCCTTGATGAGGTGATCTGACGCGGGAGGCGCCCAATCTTCCGATTTAATGCAGAATCCGTTGCGGCTTCACGTTTCTAGTATCGGACTGGGCTCCGCCGCCTCCCAGATCTTCGAAGCGGATATTCATGATCGGATAATCTTTCCAGTCCTTGTAGTCGAAATGCCACCACTCGTTGGGATAGACCGTGAATCCTTCGGACTCCATGGCGGTGCGAAGCAGGGCACGACGCTGCCGCTCTTCGGGCGTTCCCCCGGGATAGTCGGCGAAGGCGCGCGGCGTCATCTCGTCATAGACGCTCGGCATCGTCACCTCGCGCCCGGTCTTCAAGTCGTAAAGACTTAAATCGACGGCACATCCACGATTGTGCTTTGAGCCGCTCGCCGGATCGGCGACGAATATCTTCTTGTCGTCGGGAGTCGCGTCCCAAAACATCTTGGTCACGTACCATGGCCGGTAAGCGTCGTGAATCAGCAGGCCGTAGCCCTGGGCGTGCACCTTGCGGTTCGCGTCCACCAGCGCCTCCGCGGCGGGACGCTGCAGGAATGCGCGGGCCTGCGAATACATCGGAGTACTCAGAAAGTTGGCAGTGGTAGCGTAGCGGATGTCGAGCTTAATGGTTGGATCGAGCCGCTGCAGCTCGACCAAATCGGGACGGCGAAAATCTCCGCTCTCAACCGGCGGCGCTGCGCGCAGCGCTTCCGCACGCAGTTCCTCAACCGGATGCTGAGGCTTGAGGTGAAAGATGCCATTGCTGATCTCCTGCGGAGCCGCATACTTGCTTCCGTGCAGCAGCGTTCCGCAAAAGAGCAGACAGGCGAGGAGACGCAGGTGGGGGTATCTCATCGCGGCGAGTTTCCTTCGGACATTAGATACTCTGAAATCGCTCCAAAGGTTTCAATTATTTTTTATTGGTGCACCTCGGAACCGCCTCCTGAAGGCGCGCTCTGCCCGGAGCTGCTTGAGATCTCCAGAATGATGGCAGGCACGTCCTGCTGGCGCACTGTCTGATTGAAGTTGGCGACATCGCTCTTCAGGACCTGGTCCCAGCGCGTGAGTTGCTCGTCGCTGCGCTGCTTCAGCAGATTGAATGCTTCATATGCCTGCGAAGCTGGAGCCGAGTCGGCGCTTGCGATGGTGCCGGCCAACGCAACCAGCTCGTTATTGAGCCGGATGGGATAGTTCAGCACGTCCTGTCCGCTTTTGGCCTTGGATTGAATGAGAGCGTCCTCGATGGGGTCGATCTTCTGCGTGAGTTGCTTTCCCGCGTCGCGCACGGCCTGGCCGTGATCGTCCTTCGGCATGCGTTTGTCGAGGTCCTCGAGTTGCTTCTTCACGCTGTTCATCTGGTTGATGGCTTCATCGACTTTGCTCACTTCGTCGCGAATCTTGAGCAACAGGTCAAGCTGCTTCTGCAGATCTGCCTGCTCGACTTTCTCGCGCGGATCGGCCCTGATCTCCAGTGGCTGCGTGTAGCTCTTGCCGTGCACAGTGAGGCGAACCTGATAACTGCCCGGCACGACCACCGGACCGTTATTGCTGCCTGCCCACAGGACCGCGCCGGGAACCTTGGTTGAATCCTCATAACGAAGATTCCAGACGAAGCGATTCAGACCGGCGTTTCCCGTAGGATTCTGCGGCACCTGGCGGAAAAATCCCTCGCCCGCCTCCTCGCTCGCGCCTTCGGTGATGGTCGGCTGCTTCGGCGGGAAAGTGCGAATCACTTTGCCGGAAGAGTCAAGGATCTCCACCGTGACGTGTTCCTCTTTGGGCTTTGGGGCTGGAACCTGCCGGGTAGTTTCCTGTTTTTGCGCTTCAGTTTTCGCGCCCGTGGGAGCGTTTGTCTCGGGCGTGCCGGCGGGCTTGGCCGCTGCTGCCTCTTCGGTTGCAGTGGCTGGAGGCTCGCCCTCCGCGTGAGGCGGATTTACGGCCGTCTTCAACGAGTAATAAATAATCGCGCCGGCAGGCGGATTCTGTCCGGCGGTACCGCCGCGCAATCCCGGGATGCCGCCACCGCCGAAGAATCGATAGGCAACGGACGGCTTGAAGAGATGCGTATCTTCGTTGGACTGAGAATCCTGGTATTCGCGCAACGGGGTTATGTCATCGAGCACCCAGAACGCCCGGCCGTGAGTGGCGACGACCAGGTCACGGTCTGTGACCGCCAGATCGCGCATTGAGCTCATGGGCAGGTTGCGCTGCAGCGAGCGCCAGTGATTGCCATCGTCGAAGGACACGTACACGCCGATCTCGGTAGCGGCGTATAACAGCCCTTCCCGCTTTGGGTCTTCGCGAAGTGCGCGAACGGTGGCCCCGCCCGGCAGGTCGCCATTGACGCGCTTCCAGCTCTTGCCGAAATCGCTGGTCTTGAACGCATACGGAGCCCAGTCGTCGCTCTCATGACGATCGACGGAGACGTATGCAGTGCCCGCGCCAAAATGTCCAGCTTCAATGAGGCTGATGCGGCTGTAGTGGAGGATCGATCCGTTTCCCGGATCGGGAAGGTCTTTCGGCGTAACGTTGGACCAGCTCTTGCCGCCGTCAGTCGTAACATGGACCAGGCCATCGTCGCTGCCGGCCCAGATTGTTCCTGCTTGCACCGGCGATTCAGCGATTGTGAACACCGTGGCGTAATACTCCGCGGCGGTGTTGTCCTGCGTGATTGGACCGCCGGACGACTGCTCGGTGCGCTTGTCGTTGCGCGTGAGATCGGGGCTGATCTCGGTCCAGTGATATCCGCGGTCGCTTGTCTTCAGCACCAGCTGCGCTCCGTAA
>JAFAUE010000286.1 GCA_019243475.1 Acidobacteriota bacterium
TGGATTCGAGGCGGGATTCCGTTTCAATCCGGAACACCCTACTTCCTTGCTGTACGACAAGACTCCCAACGGCTACAAACTCGCAGGCGTGATGTACACAGCCCCGGCAAAGGTGGACGAAGACGATTTGAACTCGCGCGTGCCGCTCAGCGTCGCCCGGTGGCACGAACATGTGAACTTCTGCTTCCCGCCCAAAGGACGCGAGTCGGAGGCCTGGCAGAAGAATCCCAAATTTGGAATGGCAGGCTCAATCTCAACGAAAGACGCTTGCGATCAGGCCGGCGGAAACTTTGTGCCGCTCATCTTCGGCTGGATGGTGCATGTGTATCCCTACGAGAAGAATCCTGCAGACGTGTGGGGCAAGTAATCGGGTTATCGGGCTATCGACAATCTAAAGAGTAGGTGTTAGATAACCCGATGAACCGATGTCCCGATAACCCGATCCCTAGTCTCGATTCCTAGAACGTCGTACTTACCGTAAACCGGAACGTCTTCCTCGGCTCACGCAGGATGTAGGGACTGCTGTAGGTGACGAGTGCCTGGCGGTAGGTGAAGTCGCCGGCGGCACCGGCGGGGAACATGTCGCGAGTGATCAAGGAATTGGTATTGACGACGGTGTTGAGGATCAGCGGATTGTAGGCGTAGTAGATGCGGAAAGGCGCATTGACGATCGGCAGCAGCACCTGGAGTTCAAGTCCAGTGGACATACGCGGCGTGTAATTCGTTCCCGCAATGGGATGGAGCTGCGGACTGAACGTCAGGTTTTTCGTACCGGTGCAGTTAAAGCCGGCATCAAAGCTGGGACATCCGAAGGGCGTGCCATTCAATATCTGCAGGTTCTGCTGAGTGAGATTCAATTGGCTGGGCAGCGCGATGAAATTCATGCCGAAGTCATCGAACGCCGCCACAGTCACGTGGCTCACGATGGGCACGCGATACTCCAGGTTGGTATTGACACTGGTATCCCCGCCGGCATAGATGATTGTCTCTGCCGGCACCGGTACCTGAATGCTCCCGCGCCGTGGGTTGGTGGGATCTACCGGTACCTGCGTCCCGTCAGGATTCTGCAGCGGGACGTTCACGCGATTGGTAATGAATAGATAGGGAGTTACCGTGCGTATATCGAAACCGCGCAAGTCATTCTCGCCGCCCATGTAGAAGCGCTCGTAAGGCGGCGGCACTTTTCCACCATAACCGCTGATGAATGAACCGGTGATGCGCATGCCCAGCGAGTTGCGTCCCTTATTCATCGGCTTCCAGTGCTTGAATTCCATAATGGGACGGATAGTATTCACGTTCCCGCCGATGCCTGCGAATTCTCCGCCGAGGTAGAGGCTGGTGCCGCGATGCGGCTGATACGGACTGTCAATCGTGTTGTAACTGAAGCTCGGAGTCAGGGCGCTGGTGCGGATCCCATTGAGGGAATTTGGTCCGTTGATGCCGTCGAAGTTCACGGCTTCGAAATACTGCTGCGAAGCCGTGCTGAACGTCTGGACGCTCGATACCTGGTAGGAGTACGAGAGCCCCACGCGCTTGAACGAACGCCGAATCGGATAACTCGATGAAACCGTGAAGCCGGTTTGCGACTGGCTGAAGTTCTGCAGTGTATTCAGCACGTCGGTCGGAAGGTTCAGATTGGTTCCGGTGAGGATGGAGTAGTTCTTAGCCGCGTTGTAGTCATAGCGGCTGGTATAGACGGTGAATCCAAGCTGCAGCGGCCGGTCGAAGGCGTAAGGCTCGGTAAATCCGAACATGATGCTGCGCTGCAGATTACCCACGTTGGCGGAAACTGAAAGAGTTTCGCCCAGTCCGAGGAAATTGTTGGTTGAATAGTTAATTCCAACGAAAGAGCCGGCCAGTCCGCTGACGCCGCCCTGCAGCCCAATGCTGTTTTTGCCTTTCTCTTTGACCTTCAGAGTCAGATCAACGGTTCCATCCTGAACGTTCTGTTTGACGTCGGAATCCTGTTCGACCTTTAACGGCTCGAAGTAGTTGAGCTGATTCAGACGCAGCAGGCTTAGCTCCCACAGCCGGCTGTTGTAAAGATTGCCTTCCTCGAGAGCAAGCTCGCGGCGGATAACCTTGTCGCGCGTCGTAGTGTTGCCCGTGAATTCAATGCGGCGGACAAAGAACTGCTTGCCTTCGTCAACGTCAATCGTCAGCGAGACGGTCTTCTTTTCATCGTCGGGAACAGTTTCCGGAACCGCGCTGAAGTTGATATATCCAAGCTCGCCGTAGGCTTTGCGCAGGTTCTCAAGACCTTTTCCGATCGACTCGCGATTCCACGTGTCGCCGTCCTTAATTGGAAACTGTGCGCGCAATGCCTTCGTGTTGGGGATGGCCTTGTTGCCTGAGAATGAAATGGTTCCCAGTCGGTATTTCTCGCCTTCCTGCACCGGGACAGTGATGTCCACGACCTTTCCTCCGTGGCGCGCGATCCAGGGGAAGCCGGGCTTGGTGTCGCGAATCTTGGTCTTGGGATCGTCCACGAGGTTTCTGAAGTAGCCCTTGGTCTGGTAGAAGTAGCGGACGCGCTCGGCGTCTTCGTCGAGCTTGCTGGCGTCGAAGGTGCGGGCAAAGAGATTCTCGAGAATGATCGAATGCGGGATGCCGATCGGCTTGGTGTTCTTCATTGCCGAGCGCAACTCGCGGCTGGGGACCTTCTTGTTGCCGTCGAACTTGATGCGCCCGACTTTGACCTTCGGACCCTCTTTGATGATGAAGTCCACGCTGATCGCCGCCGGGGGAATCTTGTGCAGCTCGGTGCGGATGGTCGCGAACTGGCGGCCGTGCTCGGCGAGAAGCTGCTTGAGTACGACTTCAGCTCGCTTCACCTTTGTGGGATCAAACTGGCTTTCCTGGGTCAGGCCGACTTTGTCTTTCTTAAAGCGGTCCAGCACGTCGCTCTGCGAGACGGCATTCAGGCCGGTGTATTTGATCTCGCGGACGGTCGGCTTTTCCGTTACGTAAACGTGAATAACCACGCCCTTCTGCGTGTCCTCGCGCTCAAAACGGATGTCGTCGAAATAGCCGGTGTTCCACAGCGAGTTGAAGTCGCGCTCCAGCGCCTGGGGATCAAAAACGTCCCCAGGTCGCGTGAACATGCGGGAGCGGATGGTATCGGCAGGGATGCGGCGATTTCCGTGAATCGAAATATCAGAGACCAACGTCTGCTGCGCCCACGAGCCCGCAGAACAAAGCAATAAGAAGGAGAGAACAAGACCCCACGGAAGACAGCGGGACAGGGTCAACCGGCGGAACCCAACGGGCCCGTCCGCTGTTGGATAGCTAATTGAAATAAGAAGCCCCTCAACCACAAATATGAAATCGTGGAGGAATTCTCAATTATATGAGAGCTTCCGCAAAGCGCGGAAGCGCTCGGCACGGACGGCGGGTAAAAACTTGTGAACGGCGGGATAGGGTTGGCTTGCAGGAAAAGTTACGGCAGCTGCGGCATGGGATAAATTCCCGCGCGGCGCGCGTCGGTAATGCCGATTCGCGTGATTTGCGCAGGCTGCAGCCGAGCGAGTCCGCGGTCGGCGCTGCTCACTGCGTTGTCGAACAGCATACGGCCGGTCAGGGCGACGTCGATATACAGATACTTGTTGGAGTTCTCCGCCACTTTGACCCCGGCATAGGCGTGCCCGGGGACGAGCACGATGATCGGCTCCATCCCGAGATTTTCGAACGCCGACGCGAACAGGACCGCCGCGTCGATGCAGTTTGCCGAACTCGCGGTAATGCTCTCGCGCGGAGTGCGAATGCGCTCGCTCACGTCGGTGTTGGCGCCGAAGGTCAGCGAGCTCTTGACGTAGGAAAGCTTCTCTTTCTGCAGCGCGTTGTAGATAGCGCGTGCCTGGAGGCGTGTCTCGCGCTCCTGGCCGGCAGCGTCCTTCCAGTCTTCGTAGCCCGGCAGACGCCGTCCCGGCATCAGCTCTTTCGCCGTACTCAGGACGTTCTGCACGCGAATGTCGTGCGGCGTCACCCATGAGGCGATGAACTGCGCGTTCTTGAAGCCTTTGCCCCAGTACATGTCTTCCACTGCGCGCATTCTTACCGGAACCGTTGACTGATAGACGGCGTTGCCGGCGAGGTCAGTAATATTCACGCGCGCTGTAGCGGCGGCGATCTCGCGGTTTTGGAACAGGCGCGGCAGGAATGAGGGAGCGAAGATGAAAGTCTTCTGCGCGCCTGCAGCCACGCCGACCACCTGCATTTCTTGGTCGCTCCAGCCCGGCACGCGGACCGACACGCGATAACGCTGTTCGGTGTCGCTGGAATTGGAGACGGTTACCGAGACGACTCCCCATTTGCGTTGGGCGGGGGCCTGCAGGGAGGCGTAATTGGCAAAAGCGGGAAACACGTCGCCGTCGATTCCGGCTTCGATGCGGAACGTTGGTTGCGTGCTCCGCTGGGCGTGGAGCGTGCGGGTGGATTCCGGTTTATCGAAGTCCTCGCCGGCAAACACCGGCATGGAAACTACGCATGCCAGCGCGATTGCACACAGCGATTTTGCGCCCGCTTTCATTCTCATTCGAGGTTACTGGCTCAGCGCCGTGGAACAATCGGCAGGATTGCTTAGTTGGGTATGTTGATGGACTAGGGTCTTTCGTCACGTGCAAATCACTCGCCGCAGCCCAGCGATGCAAATTCCCTGCTTGAGGGAAATTCTCAGGGAATTTTTCAACCTGCGGCTTCAATTTGTGCGAATTCTGCCCAAAACCGGCGCTTTTCCGACAAAGCTGAGGGAATAGCTCACGGATTTGCGGGAATATGCGACATAAAACCTGTAACATCAGTAACTTATAGCCAATGAATCCGCCAGGTTTCCCCGGGGAACAGGGAATTAGCAGGGATTTCCGGTCTTCACTGTGGATACTCTCGCGCAGCATGAAACGGGCGAACCAAATTTCGCCGTGATTTCCTCTCGCACGCGCAAAGCTACCACTGGCTGCGTAAGCGGTTCTGTTAGCTGTACCCAGTTGATTTCCTTAGGCTGCGAGGCATAGACTGAATATGCGACTCAAAAGGTCGGATATAGGCATTCCCCGTGCTGAAGCTCACCAAGAAGGCCGATTACGGACTGATCGCCCTCAAGCACTTGGCTGACCAGGGCCCGGGCGGTTCCTCAAGCGCCAAAGACATCGCCGAGGCCTATCACATTCCGGCGGAGGCGCTGGCCAAGATTCTGCAAAAGCTGACGCGGGCGAAGCTTCTGGTTTCGCATCACGGCACCAACGGGGGATATGCACTGGCGCGCGACTCGCGCCACATCTCCGCGCTCGAAGTGATCCGCGCGATCGACGGGCCGTTGTTCATCGCGTCATGCCTGCCGCACGAAACCGGCGGATGCGTGCAAAGCGGTTGCTGTACCGTGCGCGAGCCGCTGCGCCAGGTGAACGAAAGTATCCGCGCGCTGCTTGACGACATCAAGATTGCGGACATGCGCGACTCGCGATCGCGCGCGGCCCTGAACGAGTCCAGCGACTCGCGGGAAGAGTTAGTGACGTTGAGATGAGAAGAGGGCTGTCGCCATTCGGCTGTCGGCAGACCTGCTGATTTGCCAGATGAGGGTTGCCGGCTGAAAGCCGAGAGCTGAAAGCCAAAGTTTGAATTTAGAGAACGGATTTTTGGAGAAACGGAAAATGAGCACAACGGCAGTAGCCACCACCACCAACGGAAACGCGAGCGCTTCCGTGAAGCTGCCCATTTACATGGACAACCATGCCACCACGCCGGTCGATCCGCGCGTGCTTGAGGCAATGCTTCCTTATTTCAAGAACCACTTCGGCAATGCGGCCAGCCGCAATCATCAATTCGGATGGGAAGCCGAGCAGGCGGTGGAAAAAGCGCGCGAGCAAATCGCCAAGCTGGTCGGCGCCTCAGCCAAGGAAATGATCTTCACCTCGGGCGCGACGGAGAGCGACAACCTCGCCATCAAGGGCGTCGCCGAGATGTATCGCGAGAAGGGCAATCACATCATCACCGCCGCCACCGAGCACAAGGCGGTGCTCGACACCTGCAAGCGTCTGGAGAAGAACGGATACCGCGTGACCTACTTGCCGGTCGGTGCCGACGGACTCGTTTCGCTCGACGACCTAAAGCGCGCCATCGACGACAAGACGATTCTGGTGACGATCATGTACGCCAATAACGAAATCGGCGTGCTGCAGCCGGTCGCCGAGATTGGAAAGATCTGTCACGAGAAAGGCGTGCTCTTCCACTCCGACGCGGTGCAGGCCATCGGAAAAGTGCCGGTGAATGTAATCAAGGACAACATCGACCTCATGTCGATCACGGCGCACAAAATTTACGGCCCCAAGGGTGTGGGCGCGCTCTACGTGCGGCGCAAGAATCCGCGCGTGCAGATCACCGCGCAGATCGACGGCGGCGGACACGAGCGCGGCATGCGTTCCGGCACGCTGAACGTTCCCGGAATCGTGGGGCTGGGAGCTGCATGCGAGATCGCGATGAATGATATGCCGGAAGAATCGAAGCGCCTGGCGTATCTGCGCGACAAGCTGCGCAAGAAGCTCGAAGACAATCTCGATGAGATTCACATTAACGGCACCATGGAGCATCGTCTTCCTGGCAACCTGAACATGAGCTTCGTGTACGTGGAAGGCGAATCGCTGCTGATGGGCATCAACGACATCGCAGTGTCGAGCGGCTCAGCCTGTACCTCGGCGACGCTCGAGCCCTCCTACGTTCTGAAGGCTCTGGGCCTGGGCGACGACGTCGCGCACAGCTCGATCCGCTTCGGCATCGGCCGCTTCAATACCGAAGCCGAAGTCGACTATGTGGCCGACAAGCTGATCGACACCGTCAAAAAGCTGCGCGAACTCTCGCCTCTCTACGAGATGGTGAAAGAAGGAATCGATTTGAAGAAGATTCAGTGGGCCGCGGAAGGACACTGAAGAATTGGTAATTTTGTAATTTCGTGATTGTGTGATTTGCGATCAGAACCACCTGCGGTAGCGGGTGGCGCCGTTGACGGAATCGATTTTGGAGAAAAACGAATGGCCTACAGCAATAAAGTAATCGACCACTACAACAATCCCCGCAACGTCGGCACGCTCGATAAGGGCAGCAACGACGTAGGCACTGGACTGGTCGGGGCGCCGGAATGCGGCGACGTGATGCGGCTGCAGATCCGCGTTAATCCCGATACGCAAGTCATCGAGGAAGCCAAGTTCAAGACTTTCGGCTGCGGCTCCGCGATCGCTTCGTCCTCGCTTGCCACCGAGTGGGTGAAGGGCAAGACGGTAAACGAAGCTCTCACGATCAAAAACACCGACATCGTGAAGGAGCTCTCTCTGCCTCCAGTGAAGATCCACTGCTCGGTGCTCGCGGAAGACGCAATCCGCGCCGCGATCGGCGACTGGAAGAAAAAGCACGCGGGCTCAGAGGCTGCGGCGGAGCCGGTTCAGGCCAAAGCGTAGAAATCGGTCGGAACCGTTCGCGGTAGCGAATGGGCGAGCACCAATGCTTCGGAAGCGCCGACACGCCTAACCCGTCCGCTACCGCAGGACGGTTCTGACGTTAGACACATTTATGCCAGCCACCATCGACAGTCCGATTCTCACCCCTGGCAATGCCGCCGCCGGCGGCAAGACCGTCCAGGTCACTGAGCGTGCGCTCGCGCGCATTCGCGCGGCCATGGTCAAGGAGAACGTGTCGCCCGAGCAGGGCGGATTGCGTCTGGGAGTCTCCGGTGGAGGGTGTTCGGGATTGAGCTATCAGATACGGTTCGATTCCAAGCCGCGCGAGCGCGACCGCGTTTACGAGTTCGACGGCGTGCGCGTCTTTGTCGATCCCAAGTCGTTCATCTATCTCGCAGGAATGGTCCTCGACTGGGAAGACTCGCTGATCAAGCAGGGCTTTAATTTCATTAACCCGAACTCGTCAAAGTCCTGCGGCTGCGGCTCGTCGTTCTCCGCCTAGGAATCGGGTGATCGGGTGATCGGAACATCGGGTCATCTGAAAACCAGATTGCATTGTTTCCAGATCACCCGATGATTTGATAACCCGATTTGAATGCGAAGCATGGCTCCTACGGAACGGCAGACCGATTATTGAAGCGCAGTAAAGTTTTTCGATGACCCGATGACCCGATCTCCCGATAACCCGATTTTCTGATGCATCCAGTCGTTCCCAATCCGGAAACGCTTTCCGCGGTGACCTGCTGGTCGTGTCTGAAAGAGATCGATAAGGCCGCGCATTTTTGCGCGCACTGCACCAAGCTCCAGCCACCGGCGGATTCCGATTACTTCAGCTTTTTCGGACTGCAGCGCAGGCTAAACATCGACCTAAAATCGCTCGAGCAGGAGTTCTACCGGCTCAGCCGCAAGCTGCATCCCGACGTTTATGCGCGTGCCACGGAACACGAGCAGCAGTGGAGCACGCAGAAGAGTTCTTTGCTCAACGACGCATATCGCACGCTGCGCGATCCAATTGCGCGCACCGAGTACCTGCTCGAACTGGAAGGCGTAAAGCTGGAAGAGCAGTCGCGCTCGGCGACCGACGAAGCCCGTGCGCAAGGCAAGGAAAAGCAGCAGGTAGTACCGCCTGACCTGCTCGAAGAAGTCTTCGAATTGAACATGCAGCTCGAAGAGATGCGCATGAGCAAGAAACTGGGCGAGCGCGATGAGCAAGTCGCAAAAGACCTGGAAGCAGCCAAGGTTCGCTTCGAGCAGACGCTGGCCGGATCCAACACTGATTTGCAAAAGCTGTGGCAGGAATGGGACCAGGTGATTGCCGGCGGAGCGGACGCGGCGGACCCTCAGCGGATTGCGGTGCGCGACAAAATGGTCGCGCTGCTAAATCGCCGCTCGTATGTCAGGAACCTGGTCAGGGACGTGAATGAGGCTTTGACCGCAGACGTCTGAACCGTTCGCAGTAGCGAATGGGTGAGCAAGAGCGTTTCAAGTTTCAGCTTTCTTGCGAAACCTTCGGCGAATTGCCGATGGGACACACTGTCGGCAGCGGGCTTTGCCAACCCGAAACTCGAAACCTGAAACTGGAAACGCCTTCAATACAAAATGTCAGAACAACGCATAGTCGGAATTGATCTAGGCACTACGAACTCGCTGGTCGCCTACATGGAGGGCGATACGCCGGTGGTAATCCCCGGCGAGGACGGGTCGAACCTCGTGCCATCGGTCGTCGCGCTGACGAAGGACGACCGCATGGTCGTGGGCAATCGCGCGCGCACTCACCTCATCGACACTCCCGACCGCTCTATCTATTCCGTAAAGCGTCTTATGGGACGCGGCTATGAAGACGTACAGGAAGAGTTGAAGCTCTTCCCCTTTCGGCTGGACCGCAGCGGCTCGGGCGAAGTACTGCGTATTAAGCTGGGCGACCGCACGTTCACGCCTCCGGAGATTTCGGCTTACATCCTGCTGCAGCTCAAAGCCAATACCGAGCGCTACTTCCACGCGCCCATCACCAAGGCCGTGATTACGGTGCCTGCGTACTTCAACGACGCGCAGCGCCAGGCCACCAAAGACGCGGGCCGCATCGCCGGGCTCGAAGTCCTGCGCCTGGTGAATGAACCTACCGCAGCGGCGCTCGCCTACGGCCTCGACAAGGGCAAGGACGGAATCGTTGCAGTTTACGACCTGGGCGGCGGGACCTTCGATATTTCCATTTTGAAACTGCATGAAGGCATCTTCGAAGTCATCGCTACCAACGGGGACACGCATCTTGGCGGCGACGACATCGATAACCTGCTCATCGCCATCGCCCTCGACGACATCGCCGGAGATCTGAAGCTGGATTTGCGGCGCAATGGCGCCGCCGTGCAGGCGATCCGCAAAGCGGTGATAGAAGCCAAGATCGCGCTTTCCAGCCAATCGACGGCGAAGCTCAATGTGGAGCTGCCGGGCGGCAAGCGCTATCAGCGCGAGATTGGGCGCGAGCAGTTCGAGCAGCTCATCGAACCGATCATTCAAAAGACCGTCGCACCGTCCAGGCAGGCTATGGCGGACGCGAAGATCAAACCTGAGGACATAGACGAAATTGTCCTCGTCGGCGGTTCCACGCGAATTCCTCGCGTGCGCGCGCTGGTGAAGGAGCTCTTCCGCCGCGAGCCGCACACCGAACTCAATCCTGACGAAGTAGTTGCACTGGGGGCCGCGGTACAGGCGCACATTCTCGCGGGCGGATCGAAAGCCACGGAAGACATGCTGCTGCTCGACGTTACTCCGCTGTCGCTGGGCATCGAAGCCATGGGCGGCGTGGTGGCCAAGATCATTCACCGCAATTCGACGATTCCCGCTTCCGCAACCGAGCACTTCACCACTGCCGTGGAAGGCCAGACCAACGTAGCCATCCACGTGCTCCAGGGTGAGCGCGAGTTGGCCAGTGATTGCCGCTCTCTGGCGCGCTTCGATCTCAAAGGCATTCCGCCCATGTCTGCCGGCTTGCCGCGCATTGAAGTGAAATTTCTTATCGACGCCAATGGCATCCTGCACGTCAGCGCGCGCGAACAGCGCAGCGGCAAAGAGGCGCAGATCGAGGTGAAACCAACGTACGGCCTTACCGACCAGCAGGTGGAAGATATGATCCTGGCTTCGTTCGATCACGCGCAGGAAGACTTCCGCATGCGTCAGGTGATCGAAGCCCGCGTCGAGGCAGACAACATCCTGCTCGCGCTGGAAAAGGGCCGCAACAATCCGGCATGGCAGCAGCTCAGCGGCGACGAGAAACACCGCATCGCGGGACTCGAAGAAGAACTGAAAGCCGCGAAGTCGGGCGACGATTACAAGAGCATTCGCGCGGCCATCGATGCGCTCAACGAAGGCACGATGCATCTGGCGGAACTGATGATGGATTCGGTCACCTCCACCATTCAGGGCCAGACGATGAGCGGCGCCGACCGTACTGTGGGCCAGGGCCCGACAGCTCCGCATCCGATTGCGCCCGCGGAATTTGAGCACAACAGATAATCAGGAACGAACCATGTCTGACGACAAAACAAAGCAAAGCGGCGGCGTAGCTACCGCCGATCCGCCCAACGAGAACACGGTCCGCGTGACGTTCATGCCGGCCAACAAGACGTTTGAGTTCGAGCACGGCAAGCTGCCCTACGCCGATCACGGCAAGCCGGAGTCGCTGCTCGACGTTGCGCTCAATAACGACTTCTTCCTCGATCATGCCTGCGGCGGCAATTGTGCCTGCACCACATGCCACGTCGTGGTCCATAAGGGCGAAGAACTGCTGTCGGAAATGGACGACGACGAAGCCGACAAGCTCGATATGGCCGCCGGTCTCACCCTGCACTCGCGTCTGGGCTGCCAGGCGGTAATCACAAAGCCAGGAGAACTGGTGGTTGAAATCCCGGAATGGAACCGAAACTACGTGTCGGAAGGACATGCGCCGAAAGAATAAGCGTTTCAGAGTGAGGCGTTTCAGAGTGAGGCGTTTCAAAAGCAAACCCATTCAGATCGACGCATTGAAACGCTTTTCTTGAAACGCTTTTCTTGAAAACGCTTTTTCTTGAAACGCTTTTTCTTGAAACGACTTTCGCTGAAACGATTTTCGCTGAAACGATTTTCCTCGTAATGCCTTACCCCACTGGAGCCTTATGCCTACCTCTCTCACCTGGGAAGACGCCGAAGACATCGGCATTATGCTGACGGAGAAGTTTCCCGATTTGGATCCGCTCACCGTGCGCTTCACCGACCTGCACCGCTATGTGACCGAACTGCCCACCTTCACCGGCGATCCCGGCGCTTCCAACGAAGGCAAGCTCGAGTCCATTCAAATGGCATGGTACGAGGAGTGGAAGGACAACCAGACTTAGCCCGTCGCTGCCAGAAAACCTTTTTCACCACGGAGGCACGGAGGACACGGAGTCGAGACTTAAAGCTGGATTCCTGTATCGCTCCCGTCGCCGAGCAATTCGCGTAACTGGAAAGCATTGCACTCACGCTAAAGGCCGCATCTCTTGGAGTACTGGCTTCATCGTTTCCTTCCGTGCTCTCCGTGCCTCCGTGATGAAAGAGAATCTGTCCCAGGCTGTATGATGCCCCACCATCAATGAAGATATCGCCATGGCAAACGCGCAGACATCCCAAGTGAAAGTTGCCCTGGTTACCGGCGCCGGCCGAGGGATCGGACGCGCGATTGCGCTGCGTCTTGCTGAACTTGGAACTGCGGTCGGCGTGCTCGCGCGCAACCAAGCCGAAGTCAATGAAACTGTGGAGCGCATTCGCTCGCTTGGCGGCAGGGCGCATGCGCTGATCGGCGACGTCACGACTTCCAAGTTCATCCAGGAGGGCATGACGGGCCTTCAGACCGCCTTTGGGCCGGTTGACGCGCTGGTCAATAATGCCGGCTCCGTGACGCCATTCGGACCATTATGGGAAACAAGCGCCGAAGAGTGGTGGCGAACCTTTGAGGTCAATCTGCGGGGAAGCCTGTTGTGCGCGCACGCCGTGCTGCCGGAAATGGTCCGCCGCAGGCAGGGGCGCATCGTGAACATCGCGAGCGGCGTCGGGACCGTGGTCGCGCCTTATTTCTCCAGCTATGTAACCAGTAAAACAGCGCTTATCCGCTTTACCGAATGCCTGGCTCTGGAGACAAAGCCCTTCGGCGTCGCCGCCTTCTCAATTTCACCCGGCACGGTACGCACCAAAATGAGCGAGTATTCGCTGCATTCCGCCGAGGGCCAAAAATGGCTGCCGTGGTTTGGCAGGATCTTCGATCAAAAAATCGATGTTCCCGTAGAGCGTCCGGTGCAGCTCGTCTGCGACCTGCTCTCGGGACGCTTTGACGCGCTCTCCGGTCGCATGCTTTCCATCTTCGACGACCTCGAAACCCTGCGCAGCCAGGCTTCGCAGATTGAACAACAAAATCTCTATTCGCTAAAGGTCGATAAACTGCCGGGCGCGGGAACAAATCCGGCATTGTCCGCGGTGCTGGCAGCTGCGCGCGGCTCAGCAAAGGGCGAGAGCTGAAGTTCGCGGTTCGTCCAATCGGAGTAAAATGTCCCATTCGCACGGAGGCGTCTCCTGCTGCGCAAACTCAAAGTTCTTCTGATTGAGGACGAGAAGATCGACGCGCTCGGCGTCGGCCGCGTACTGAAAGAGTCCTATCCCCAAGTACTGCTCGAAGTACTGAACACCGGGGAGCAGGCCCTCGACTGGATTGGACGCTTTCGCCTCGATGGCGTGCAAATCGCTCTTATCCTCATGGACATGACTCTGCCCCGCATGCACGGGCTGGAGTTGCTGCCGGAGATCAGAAAGAATCCCGACCTCGCTCATTCTCCGGTGATCGTTCTAAGCGGCAGCGACAATCCTGACGCGGTTCGCAATGCCTATCACTCGGGTGCCTGCGCTTACATCATGAAACGCCCGGAATTCGCCGACATGAAAGATGTCCTGACGCGGATTTTTGATTTTTGGCTGGGCGCGAATGTGTTGTTGCAGCAGTGAGGGGATCAGTCGGCAATAAGCAATAGGCGATGAGCAATAGGCAAAGCGGCAATAAGCAATAGGCGATAAGCAAAGCGGCAATAAGCAATAGGCAATAGGCAATAGCGATAGGCAATAAGCAACAGGCGATACGCCGAAACGCGCTCGCGCTGCCATTCTGCGGCACGGCTGAAGCCGGTGCCCTTCACTTGCATGACGCTGGCCACCACTTGCAGCGGGGCCTAGCCTCCGTTCCTAACGGCTCTTGTTTTTGCCTATTGCTTATTGCTTATCGCTTATTGCCGCTCTCCTATTGCTTATTGCCGCTTTGCCTATTGCCTATTGCCACCGCCTTCGCTTCCCTTCACTTCATCACCATCAGCGCTGCCATCGTCTCAATGCCATCCCATAAATTCTGCAAGCGAATGTTTTCGTTCGAGCTGTGCTGGTTGTTGTCGTAATTGGCGATGGGAACGGTGATGGTATGCGTGGATGCCGCGCGCTCGATTGCTCCCAGCGGCACGCTGCCTCCCATTGTGGGCCAGAGCACTACCGGGGAATGCGCTGTGCCCACGGCATCAATTACTTCTTTCGCTATAGGCAGGTCCATGGGCGTGCGCACGGCGTTGTAGCCGTCGGACCGCCTTACCAGCGCGACCTTTGGATGAGAAAGCAGCATCTGCTGGCCAGGCTCGCTTTCACTTACGAAATATCCCTGCGAGCGGATGAAGTCGATAACGCGCTGCTGCTGCTGTTGCCAGTCGATGCCGACCACCAGGCGAAGATCCAGATCGGCGGTGGCCGTGGAAGGAATCACGTTGTTGGCGCGGGCTCCAGTCCGCGCCGATGAGATCCCATTGATGTTCAGCGTGGGATAGTTCAAGAGCTCGAGCAGCGGCTTGCCTCCGCCATCGACGTGTCCCAGCCGCAGCTCCTGCTTCAGCTTCTCCTCGTTCTTCGGAGCTTGGGCAATAGCGTCGCGTTCCAGCGGACTGAGCGGCTTGATGCCGTCATAGAAGTGCGGGATGAGCACGCGGCCCTCCGCATCCTTCATGGCAGCGAGAAGCTGAGCGAGCATCATCGCCGGATTCGGCGCCCAGTTGCCATAGTGTCCGCTATGCAGCTCGCGCCGTGGCCCGTAGAGCGTGACTTCGAGGTGCGTGTCACCGCGCGCGCCAAATACCACCGTCTGCGCTCCGCTCTGGTCCACCGGCCCATCGCAGATGAGCCACACGTCGCCGCCGATTAATTCGCGATTGGCATTAAGAATTTCCTCGAGGTGGGTGGAACCGGCTTCCTCCTCGCCCTCCCAGACAAAGCGAATGTTCGACCGAAATGGAACATGCGCGTTTTCCAGGACCTCCAACGCCGTGAGCTGAGCCATGATGGCGGCCTTGTCGTCGGAGGCCGAGCGCGCGTAGATGCGCTCCTCGCCGTTCACTTCAGCAAAGCGAGGTTTGAAAGGATCGCCATCGACCCATTCCGAGGGCGTAACCGGCTGGCCATCGTAATGGGCGTAGAAAACCACCGTGTGCTGCGCGCCTGGCGTACGAATCTCGCCATAGACAACCGGCGGCACCTTCGGAATCGACAGCAGGCGCGCGCTTACATTCCTCTGCTTCAACAGCTCGAGCAACGTGTTCGCATTGCGGCCGATGTTAGCGGTATCGCTGGCGACGTTAGGAATCGCGAGCAGCGAAGCGAAGCGATCGAGAATCTGCTGGCGATGTGCGTTCGTCCACTCGTGCGCGATTTGCGGAGCAGATTGGGCGAAGAGGGACGTTGCGAGCAGAAGAAATGTAGCGAGAAGCAGGAATGGTCTGTGGGTCATCGGCAACAAGCTATCAGCTTCCAGCTGCCGGCTACCAGCTGCCGGTTTCAGCTTTCGGCCCGGTATGTGACTGCCCTCGCGGGTACAACAGGTGCTGTAGGCGTTGTAGTCATGACTCCAATGAACTGTCTTCCTGAGGGCCGCACTTGGCCGAAGGATCTCAGATGATGCGCTGGTGACGATGCGGTTGATGCATCTTCGGCCACCAAATCCAGTGGTAAAAGATTCGGAGACAGCATTCAAGAACGCAGACATTGCCGGAGATCCTTCCTCCTCTCTCCCGCGCTACGCTTGGTCGTTCGTCGTCAGGATGACAGGCTTTGGCTTTAAGGCGAGCTGAAAGCTCCTAGCCGGTAGCTGGCAGCGGGAAGCCGGCAGCTTCTTTGATATCATTTCCCTCGAGCTTTTCTACCCACCGCTCCCGTTTTGGACACGCCAGACCATCCTGACCTTCCGGCTCATTTCTTCCGCAGCGCACAGCTGAGCCAACCATGAGCCGCAGCGATCGCCGTCGAATCCTGGCCGTTGGTGTTGTGCTGGCGGCCATATTTGCGCTTCTGATCATGGCGGTCGTCCTGCGCATTCGCTCGGCCCCCGAGGTAGCGCGTCTTCTGCCGCAGTGTGAGGGGATCTTCTACACAAACCTGAAGCCGATTCGCGCCTTCACCAGCTTCGGATCGAAGCCGGCAAACTGGTCGCCGGAGTACCGCACGTTTGTCGATCAGACCGGCTTCCAGTTCGAACGCGATCTCGACGAAGTGGCTTTCGCCATGCACGCGCCGCCAGACGCGGAGCACGAGACGCGCTACAGCGAGGTCATGGTTGGCCGCTTCGATTCGCAGAAAGTCAGCGACTTCCTCACTCGAAATGCCCGCTCGCGAGAAAGTTATCGCGGGCAGGAGATCTTCCTGATCCCTTACGAAGATCGCATCATTCGCGTGGCGATGCTCAGCCTTGACATGATCGCGGTCTCCAACACCGGCGACGCCGCGCAGATCGACCAAATCATCGACCAGTTTCGCCATTCAGCATTCGCCGCAACCGGACCTCAGCTTCTGCGCGTGCGCTATCACAATGTCCCGTTCGGCAGTGTGGCATGGCTTATTACCGAAGTGGCGTCGGCGCACGGCATTTCTTTATCGGACAACATTAGCCCGCTGCCGTTCGTCCGCCAGCTCTTTGGTGGTGGGGTAGTCGTCGGCTCGGCGCGCTACAACGGCAACATCCTGCTGCGCGCCGATGACTATCTCAAGGACGCTTCCACGGCCAAGGACCGCGCCGACCAGCTGCAGAATCTGCTCGCGTTATACAAGACGACGTCGGAGCAAACCAGGCCGGAGCATCCCGACCCAGACCTCGATGCGGCACTAAACAGCCTGAAAGTTGAGCAGAAAGACGATCGCGTGGAGGTAAGCGCGTCGATTCCCAGCAAGTTGGTTGAGAAGGTTTTTGAGTCGCCGCTGGAGAGCGAGCCGGCAACTATCGCGCCGGCAGCCCCTGCAGAAAAGGCGCGTTCGAAGCGGCACAGAAAACGATAACAATTGTCAATGTCGGAATTGTGAATGTCGGAATTGTGATTCTGTGATCTCCAATCACCAAATCACGAATTCACAAAAGCACGAAAATCTTTTACATTCCCGTCATCACGCCCGAGCCGCTGCGCGCCCAGATGGTGCGCAGATACTTGTGCGGGTTCACTGGGACATCGTGGATGCGAACTTCGTAGTGCAGGTGAGCGCCGGTGCTCCGTCCGGTCGAGCCCACGTAGCCGATGATGTCGCCGCGATGAATACTCTCACCTTCCGCTACGGCGAATCCTGACATGTGACCAAACAACGTGGTGATGCCGTGTCCGTGGTCGAGGATCACAGTGCGTCCATAGCCGGTAATGTAGCTGGTGTCGCGGACGATTCCGTCAGCCGGCGCCATGATCGGAGTGCCGAACGGCGTTGAAATATCCACGCCGGTATGAAATGCCCCTTCGCCGTTGAATGGATCGATGCGCTCGCCGAACGATCCGGTCACGGTACCTTCAACCGGCCAGATGGATGGCGCCGCGGCAAGACGCGCCCAGTCGCTGGCGGTAAGAGTTCCAAAATGGTCATGGCTGGCAGAGATGGCCGCACCCGCCACGCCCGACATTGCCGTATTCTTCAAGGTTGCGAGCTGGTCCATCGACTGGACCACGCGCTCCTCGTTAAAACCTTCATTGCCCGAGGTCAGCTGCGGAGAATTCTTCAAGCCGTACAGGGCGGAGACGTCGCTGGCCAGCGATCCAAGCGAAGCTACCTGGACATCCTTCTCATGCGCCACTTGTTCGAGCTGGTTGTAATTGCGGCTGAGGGCGTCTTTTTCTGAGCGAAGCTGGTTGAACCTGGCGACCTTTACCAGCATGCGCGTGTACGAACCCGCCATTCCCGTGATGGTGAGCATGCCGATCAGTGCCCCTGCGATGAACATGTACAGGTAATGCAGGGGGATAGGCATCTTCACGAGCTCGCCTTCGGCGTCGCGCGCGACAAACATGATGTAGTAACGCTTCCGCATTGCACTCCTACAAGTCGATATTTTGTCGAGCTGCCCTTAATGCAAATTGCTCGAAGACGAAGCCAGGTTTGGACAGTGCGTCTTCGCGGCCGTCCGGCGAAATTGAGTTCTGCGAGCTCTTACTGCCCTGAACTCAGGGCCAGACCGACCATCGGGCCTGCGGCCAGAGATATCCTGAAAAGCTACGAAAACTTAACAAAGCAGCTTCTCTGGTGTCAAACACAGAAGTACTTGGACTCTTGTAAGTTGTTGAAAACAATAGATGGCACGTGAAGACTGCATTGATTCGCAGTCTAAACTTGACATGTGCAGCACATGAAAGCATGCTTTGCACATGTCAAAGATGATTCAGCTCCGCAATGTTCCGGACGCGCTGCACCGAAAGTTGAAAGCTCGAGCCGCCAACTTGGGCATGTCTCTGTCCGATTACCTTTTGTCAGAGATTCGTCACTTTGCAGACCTGCCCACCTGGACGGAACTGAATGAGCGCATAGCCAAGCGTGAACCTGTGCGCGCAGACCTCGACACCGCCGGTGCAGTCCGCGCAGAGCGCGACTCGCATTGATCGTCCTGGATGCTTCCGCCGCGGTTGACTGGCTTCTCGATACCTTTGCCGGCGAAAAAGTGGAGCAACGCATTTCCGCAGATATGGGTGCAATCCATGCGCCTCATTTGTTAGACCTCGAGGTCGCGCAAGTTCTTCGGAGTTATGTTCGGCTAGGGATTGTGTCGGAATCGCGCGGCGACGCTGCACTTTACGACTTGACCCACGCCCGAATCCGCCGCTACTCACACTCCGCGCTTCTGCCGCGCATCTGGCAGCTCAGGCACAACCTGACTGCCTATGACGCCGCTTACATTGCATTGGCCGAGTTGCTCGATGTGCCGGTCCTCACTCGTGACCAGAAGATGGCCTCCGCACCTGGGCACCATGCGAGAGTAGAGGTGATTTGACCGAGAGAAGCGGCACCACGCGACTAACATTCTTTTGTAAGCGTGTCTCGCTCCTATAATTGCCCTTGCTCGCTGAACATCCATTCTTAACGAATCTTCGTCGACGAGTGACGCAAAGAAACTCCGCTGTTCGTCTCGGAATCGGCGATGACTGCGCCATCTTGCGCATTGCGCCTGGCGACGAAGTGCTGGTCACTACCGACTTCAGCCTCGAAGGCGTGCACTTCCGCCGCGACTGGCAATCGCCGGAATGCATTGGACACCGTTGCCTGACACGCGGCTTGAGCGATATCGCTGCCATGGGCGGACGACCGGTCGCGGCATTTCTGTCGCTGGCATTGCCGGCCAATTGCCCGGCGAAGTGGGTAGACAGGTTTTTTCGAGGCTTGTTGAAGCTGGCAAGTCGCTATGGTGTGGATTTAGCCGGCGGCGATACGGCGCAATCTTCCGACGGCGTTCTGGCTGACATTGCCATTGTCGGCACCGCGCCGAAGGGTACTGCCCTAAGGCGCTCGGGAGCTAGGCCTGGCGACTCTATCTACGTGACCGGCGCGCTGGGCGAATCTGCCGCCGCGCTGCGTCAGTTGTCCACGCAAAAAAGCAAGCGGCGCGACATCTTTCCTGAGCCGCGGATTGCTGTCGGCCAGTGGCTGCGCGAACGCGAGATTGCATCCGCGGCCATCGACATCAGCGATGGGCTTTCGACCGACCTCTCCCATATCTGCGAAGAAAGCGGCTTGGGTGCGGTAATCGAAGCTGCAGCAATTCCCATCCATCCCGCGGCACGCCGATTCAGGAAACAAGCACTCGAACTCGCCCTGCATGGAGGAGAGGACTACGAGCTCCTATTTACCGCTTCGGGACGAACCGCCGTTCCGCAGGCGATTGCCGGAGTGACGATTTCCAAAATCGGACACTTGGTGAAACGAAAAACCATGACTCTGGTCACGAATGGGCAGCCGCGCGCCCTGAAGGCAGAAGGCTGGGAGCATTTTCGAGCAAGGTAATCCGCTCCCACCTCCTTTTCTTATCCGCTATTCAGAACAGGCGAAACCAAACCCGCACTGGCGCGTCCAAATGCCCAGGAAGAACTGCGCGTTGTCCCGTATCCTGTGACGGCTATCGTTTCGCCACCTCATAAAAGGGGGATTTCCTTATGTGGCAGGATGTGAAGTTTGCATTGCGGATGTTGCGGAAGGCTCCTGCATTCACGGCGGTCGCGGTTCTCTCGCTTACCCTCGGCATCGGCGCCAATACGACGATCTTCACGCTGACGAAAGCGATCTTTCTGCAGGCTGTGCCGGTGAAAGATCCCGGCCGCGTTGTCAGCTTGTATTCGAACGCGCTGAGCCGGAAAGGTCCGCCGCAGGAATATCTCCCGACTCCCTACCTCAATGCGGTCGACTACCGCGAGAAGACCAACGTCTTCTCTGGCGCAGTGATCGCTGTTCCCGACGGCGAGAACCTCAATATCTCCGGCAAGGACGTCCAGGTCTTCACCGAGCTGGTGAACGCCGACTTCTTCGACGTACTCGGCGTGACGCCAATGCTGGGCCGCGGATTTCTTTCTTCGGAAGAATCCTCCGCGCAGCCGGTCGCCGTCCTGAGTTATGGCATCTGGAACAAACAGTTCGGCGCCGATAAGTCCATTTTGGGAAAAACAATCCGGCTTAACCAGCAGGAGTTTTCTGTCATCGGCGTTGCCCCGCGCGATTTCCGGAACGTGGGCGCGCTGCTCAGCCCGGATGTCTGGATCCCCATCTCGATGAAGGACCAGATGCTTAAGGGCCCGGCGAAGCAATTTCTCTATGATCGCGGCTTCCGCATGTCTTTCATGGTGGCGCGGTTGAAACCAGGTGTAACGCTCGCCCAGGCGCAGTCGGCAGTGCACAACCTCGGCCTGGAACTCGAACGCGAGTACCCCAAGATGAACTCGGGACGAAACGAAATGATCGTCCCCATCAACGAGACGACAATCCCTCCGCAGCAGCACGCCCTGTTCTCACGTGCGGGAGTGATCATGATGTCGATTGTCGGATTGGTGCTGCTGATTGCGTGCGCCAACGTTGCGAATCTTCTGCTCGCACGCGCCACTCACCGGCAGCGTGAGATTGCGGTACGGCTCGCGCTTGGCGCTTCGCGCTCGAAGCTCATGCGGCAGCTGCTGATCGAGAGCCTTATGCTGGCGTTGATCGCGGGCGTACTGGGCATCTTGTGCGCCTATGGCGGTCGACAGGCATTGGCAGCGTTGTTGCCGCAAGGTCTGCCGCAGAATCTTGACTTCAGCCTCGACGGTCGCGTGCTCCTGTACGCCTTTGGCCTCTCTCTCATCGCAACGGTTTTGTTTGGACTTGCGCCATCACTGCAAGCCTCGCGAGCCGATCGAATGGCTGCTCTGAAAGATCGCACTGCCGCACCCACAGGCAGCGCGCGCTGGTACGGCGTGCGCGGCCTTCTCGTCAGCGTGCAGGTCGCTCTGTCGCTGGTTGCGCTGGTTGGCGCCGGACTGTTCATTCATAGTCTGAGGAACGCTCAGCAGATCGATCCCGGCTTCGAGGTCCAACACGAGATGGTGATGTTCCTGAATCTCGGGGCCGAGCATTACCAGCAGCCGCAGGCGGAACAGTTTTATCGCGATGTGGTCGAACGCCTGAACTCGCTTCCCATGGTGGCGGAGGCGAGCGTCGCCGATTCGGCTCCATTCAACGGCGGATTGGCCAGGACTACATTTACCGACGGCGTAGATATTACCGATGCCCGAAATGGGAAATTGACGCCGGTTATTGCTGTTGCTCCGAACTTCTTTACGGCGTCAGGCACCTCGTTGCTCAAAGGCCGCCAATTCACCGAGAGCGACGATTCCAACGGCCAGATGGTGGCGGTCGTCAACAAAGCTGCGGCCGACGGTTTCTGGCCTGGTGAAAATCCCATCGGCAAGCATCTGCACTTCTTCGGAGAAACTTGGGACGTCAACGTGGTGGGCGAAGTGAACACGGTCAAATACCAGACTCTCGGCGAAACTCCGCAGGCAATCGTCTATTTCCCGTTGAAGCAACACTATTCGCCTTTCGCCACTGTCTACGTGCGGACCAAAGGCGACCCGGCGCAGGCGATGAACACGATTCGCACGACCGTGCACTCGGTCGCTCCGAACATACCGATCATTCGCCTGCAGACCGTCGGGGAAGTTCTTGTCCAGACGCTCACTGCACCCCGCCTGGGCGCGCAACTGCTGGGAACCTTCGGCCTGCTGGCGCTGATTCTGGCGGCGATTGGCACCTACGGCGTAATGTCGTACTCCGTCAGCCAGCGTCGCCAGGAGATCGGCGTGCGCATGGCACTGGGCGCACAGCGCGG
>JAFAUE010000345.1 GCA_019243475.1 Acidobacteriota bacterium
TTGCCGCCGAACACTATTTCCTACGTGGCGGAGAAGGCCGAGCCGGTGAATGCCATTGCGCATCACTTTCTCTCTCAATCGTCGTTAATGCTGGCGAGTGAGCTAGAGGCAAAGATTCGCGAGGCGAATAACCTGGCGCCCAAGCAGCTTTACGTGAAAAAAGGGCAAACGCTCCTGATTCCTACGATCGAACCGCAGCCGGTAGTCGAGCATTCGGTACCAATGCCTAAGGATGAGGAAGTGCGTGCGATTTATCTGACCGGCGCAATGGCGGGAAGCGCGAACGGCATGCGCATCATTCAGCGCTGGCACGATGTAGGCGGCAACGCGGTTGTCTTCGACATAAAAGACAGCGATGGCCTGCTGAATGTTCCCTTCGATCATCCATTGGCGCCGCATAACCGCCGCGCAATTCCCAATCTGCCCAAATTTGTTCGCTACTTGCATTCCATGAACCTGCACGCGATTGCGCGAATTGCGCTCTTCCGCGACGAGCACATCGCGCGCGATCACTCTGAGTTGGCGGTGCAATCGCGCTCGACCAGTCAGCCTTGGCGCGAAAACGGCAAACTGGTTTGGACCGACACATCGAATCCCAAGGTGCAGGAATACGACATCGCGCTTGCCAAGGCTGTCGCAAAGTCCGGAGCCGACGAAATTCAGTTTGACTACGTCCGTTTCCCTGCGGAAGGAAATCAGGCGGACGCAAAGTTTTACTTCCAGACAGCACATCCGGAATGGAAGCGCAGTGACGTAATCGCCGACTTCCTCGAGCGCGCCTATGCCGAACTTCATCCGGAAGGCGTGCTGGTTTCGCTGGACGTCTTTGGAGTAATGGCATGGCAGCGTAACGTCGATCTAGCCCACACTGGGCAGGACATCGTGCGCATGGCGAAATATTGCGACGTCCTCTCGCCCATGATCTACCCATCACACTTTTTCGGCATGGATGGCTACGCCAATCCAGGCGACGCTCCTGAGCACTTCATCGGCGAGTCTATGGACCGGTTTGAATTGATTACTGCCAGCAGCGGCGTGGTGCTGCGTCCGTGGCTGCAGGCCTTTGCATGGCGAACCAAGACGTACTCGCCTGAGTACATTCTCAAGCAGGTGAGCACCTCGCGCGACCGCGGGGGCATAGGCTTCCTGTTCTGGAACGCCCGTAACGACTACTCCAAACCGTACGCGGCAATGCCGATGATGCGTCAGCATCCGGAGTTGTACTTGGGGAAGCGTCCAGCACCGCCAGTTCAGACAGCTTCCGCGACTAAGCCGCACGGCAAGCCGACGGTCAAGTTAGCCAAAGCTAAGCAATCCGGCGAGGCCGTGGCGAAGTAAGATTTCGCGTCAATTTTTCAACGCTGGCTTCGCGCGTCGCAAGACGTCGATGGGTGCTTGATCTCGAGCATTCTGCACGCGCTCGAAGCTCACGATTGCAATCCACTCATTGCCTTTTCGTTCTTGCCAGACAATTTGACCGCCTAGCATCCTCGCAGCTGCGGAGGGCGGCAGATCGCGGTGAAATCCGAAATATCTGCTGCTGACCCGCTCCCACCATCCCCACCGATCGAGCAACGATGCGCCAGGCTCCGGCTTCGTAGAGAAGAGAAGCGCGACGTCGAACTCGCCCGCAGCAGCCGTCGCCAGTTGCAAATTGGGATAGGAGAAATCTTCAACCCGCACTATTTGCAACGGCTGGCGCACGTAGCCGAGGAATGGCTTCGTCAACTCGTCCGAGGCGGGCCAGGCAGTGAGGACACGCGCATGCGCATAATGCGCCTGAAGCCGGCTCGCGGCTTCTTTGTGCAGGACGACGTAGTTGCGGTATCCAAGATTGTCTTCCGGCGCGCTGAATCCTAACGGATAGGCGAACAGGGCGAGCACAAAACCGGCTGCTACTATGCCCGTTATCCAAGTCCACTCCTGCAACCTGCGGCGTAGTGTAGAGACGCCGATCAGAACTACGAGCGGATAGGCGACGAGCAGATATCTAGCCAAGGCAGCTCCACCAAGCACGGAGAACAGGGTTATGTTTCCCAGGAGAATCGCCGCGATGCGATATTGCACGGCCAAAGCAATTCGAGGTCGCTCGCTTGCATCTTTCTCGGCCAATGCCGGATACCTCATCGCCCAAACCGTGGCCAGCGTCAACACCCACATATTCATGTAGCCGAGTACCTGCCACAGCCGGACTCCGATTGCCAGCAGAATGCGCAATGGCTTTAGAGTTCCGCTCACGTTGTATGAAAAGTATTCTGGATTCCCAAAAAAGAACCCGGTGCGATATCGGTGATACACAAACCACAGGCAGAGCGGAACTCCCGCCAGAAGCATCAAGAGGGGCCGCCAGCGCAGAGCACTCGACCGTCGCGCCCGCGCGTAAGCTCCCGCGTCGTACACCGCAAGCGACAGCGGAACAATAATCGCTGTCTCCTTCGCAAGCGCCGCTATTGTGAAGCTGCCGATAGAAAGAAAAAGGTCTTTTCGTGCGCGCCTCTTTACGATTGCGGCCTCCTCCTTGCTTATCAGAATGGGGCCTCCATCTGCGCTGGCAGGTCGTCCAAGTAAGCTGCGGAAATAAAAGAACATTCCCCAAAGGCTCAAGCTCGCCGCCAGGAGATCGGAATGCGCAAGGGAGCTTTGGGCAAACCACACGGGATAGATGGCAGTCAGCGCCACAGCAGCCATCGCGGTGTTTGTGGTTGCCACCAAGCGGCCGAGCCGCAAAACCGCTGCGAGTCCGAAGGCCGCTACAAGAAGCATGGCGATGCGCGTGACTGCAGGCTTAAACGCGGACATTTTCCACCAAAGAACGAGGTATATCGACGGCAATGGCGGATGGGCGTTGCTGGGCACCGAATGGGGAATGAGCGTACCTGTGGTTAATAGATCGTAAGCGGCAGGAATGTAATAGCCGGCTTCGTCCCAGAAGTAAGGAAGGCGCAGCAGCGGCGCGTGCAGCAGGAATATGGCAGTGAAGAACAGCGCAAACAGCTGAACTGAGTTCAACTGCGGCGTAAATTGTCTGCGGTTCAAGCGAGGTTATTTCTGAAACAGCAGTGGAGCAA
>JAFAUE010000359.1 GCA_019243475.1 Acidobacteriota bacterium
GGAGAGAAGATCCGAATTAACGGCATCAGCTTCGAAGTAGTCGGCGTCCTTGCGGAAAAAATGCAGGAAGGCGGCAACGACGACAGCAATCGCATAATCCTGATTCCCTTCACCACGATGAGCGACATCAAGGACACGCAATACATCGATGGCATGTGGATGGATTATGAGACCTATGCCTTCACCGGCGTGGAAGAAGGTGTCCGCGCCGCTCTGGCGCAACTGCATGGCTACAACGTAAAAGATCGCCGCGCCGTATTTCTCTTTAATGCTATGCAGCAGATGACCCAGTTCCAGATCATTACGCTCGGCCTCAAGATCCTTCTCGCCTTTATCGGCACGCTCACGCTCGGCATCGGCGGGATTGGGCTGATGAACATCATGCTCGTATCGGTGACGCAACGAACCAAAGAGATTGGTGTGGAGAAGGCTTTGGGCGCTCGCAAAAAAGACATACTGTTCCAATTCCTGGCTGAGGCGCTCACAATTACATTCGCAGGCGGGATTCTTGGCATTGTTCTCGCCTATGCCATTGCCATCGGCGTGGGCCGGATCACCTTCTACAGCGCCATCGCGCAGCACGCCGATGCGGCCGACATCCGCCTGATCATCGATCCAATGACGCTGCTGGTAGCCACCGTGATTCTTTCGATCGTTGGAATTGTGAGTGGAATGCTGCCGGCAATCAAAGCGGCGAATCTGGATCCCATCGAAGCGCTCAGATACGAATAGAGATATCGCCCAGGCATCGTGAGGGCAGTTGCTTCCTCGACGGCGCCGACCTTACCCGTTCGATCTAAGAACAGTTCCAGACCTGCTTACCGATGATCTTCGATCCTGCCGTGAGGAGCCGGCTCCATTGCGCGAGCCGATTCGCGAGTGATAGTTTAGGAGTTTGCTTTGTCGATCCTAAACCTCCCTGGAGCAGTCATACATGTCAGCGGTTTACAACGGTGTTCCTCTCCCCAAAGAGGGTGCGCCGATTCGTTACGAGAACGGCGAATATAAGGTTCCCGACAATCCGATCATTCCCTTTATCGAAGGCGACGGCACCGGACGCGACATCTGGAAGGCCTCCCGCCGAGTATTCGATGCCGCGGTGGACAAAGCTTACGGTGGCAAACGCCGAGTGGCCTGGTACGAGATTTTTGCCGGCGAAAAGGCCTTTTCCCAATTCCGGAACTGGATGCCCGACGACACGCTTCGCGCCGCAAAAGACCTGCGCGTGTCCATCAAGGGACCCCTGACAACTCCTGTGGGAGGCGGCATTCGCTCCCTCAACGTTGCCATGCGCCAGGAACTGGATCTCTATGCCTGTGTTCGTCCGGTAAAGCACTATGCTGGAGTTCCTTCGCCAGTGAAGCATCCGGAAAAGCTGAACGTCGTGATCTTCCGCGAGAACACCGAAGACGTGTATGCCGGAATCGAGTGGAAGGAAGGCAGCGACGGCGCGCGCAAGCTAATCCGCTTTCTGAACGAAGAGATGCTGGCGGGCGGCAAGAAGCGCGTGCGCGAAGATTCGGGAGTCGGCATCAAACCCATTTCTATCTTCGGCACCAAGCGCCTGGTTCGCCGCGCCATCCAGTTTGCGCTTGACCACAAGCGGCCGGTGGTCACGCTGGTGCACAAAGGAAACATTCAAAAGTTCACGGAAGGCGCTTTTCGCGAGTGGGGCTACGAGCTTGCCACCAGTGAATTTCGCGACCGCGTTGTGACCGAACGCGAGAGTTGGATCCTCGATAACAAGGACCGCAACCCGCAGATCACAATCGAACAAAACGCGCAGCAGGTGGAACCGGGATTAGAGTTTGCGTCAGAAGAATTTCGCAAAGGTGTTCACGCTGAGGTGAAGGACGTCCTCGATCGACTCCGGAGCACTCATGGCAATGGCCAGTGGAAGAAGAAGCTGATGATCAACGACCGCATCGCCGACTCCATCTTCCAGCAAGTCATCATCCGTCCGCAGGAATACAGCGTGCTCGCGACACCGAATCTGAATGGCGACTACATCTCTGACGCGTGTGCCGCGCAAGTTGGCGGCCTCGGAATTGCGCCGGGCGGAAACATCGGTGACGGTTATGCGGTCTTCGAGGCCACGCACGGCACCGCTCCGAAGTACGCCGACCTTGACGTGATCAATCCAGGCTCGGTGATTCTGTCGGGAGTGATGATGTTCGAGACCATCGGCTGGACGGAAGCCGCTCGTCTGATTGAAAGCTCGCTGGAAACTACGATCAAGCAGAAGAAAGTTACCTATGACTTCGAGCGGCAGATGGAAGGCGCAACCAAAGTCAAGACCAGCGAGTTCGCCGGCTACATGATCCAGAACATGGACGCGCTCGTACGCAACGACAAGCGCGAAGCAGCGCTGGTTTAGAGAAGGCGTTTCGAATAAGTTCAGAACCGTTCCCGATAGGGAATGGGCCAGCCAATCAGCTAATTTCAGAGCGGCTTGCCCATTCGCTACCGCGAACGGTTCCGACTAGTGCTATTAAGAGGGATCATGCGAAAGAAAGTCTCCATCGTCGGTGCCGGAAATGTAGGCGCCACTTGTGCCCACTGGATTGCCTCCAAAGAGCTTGCGGACGTTGTGCTCGTCGATATCGTCGAGGGGATTCCGCAAGGCAAGGGCCTCGATCTGCTCGAGGCCATGCCGATCGAGAAGCGCGACTCGCACGTAGTCGGTACCAACGATTACGCCGCCACGGCGAACTCGGACATTGTGGTCATCACCGCCGGCATTCCTCGCAAGCCGGGAATGAGCCGCGACGACCTGCTCAACACCAACTACAAGATCATGCAGGAGGTTGTGGGTAAAGTTGTCGCCAACTCGCCCAACTCGATTCTGATCGTTGTCTCGAATCCTCTCGACGCCATGGCACAGGCGGCGTTTCGCATCAGCAAATTCAATCGCGAGCGTGTGATCGGGATGGCCGGAGTGCTTGACTCTGCCCGCTTCCGGACGTTTATCGCGGATGAGTTGAAGGTGAGCGTGGAGAACGTGACGGCGTTTGTCCTCGGCGGCCACGGCGACACCATGGTCCCGCTCGCGCGTTACTCGACGGTCGCCGGCATTCCCATTACGGAGCTAATGGACAAAGCCACTCTCGATCGCCTGATTCAGAGAACGCGCGATGGCGGCGCCGAAATCGTGAAGTACCTCAAGAGCGGCAGCGCATACTACGCTCCCTCGGCCGCGGCGACCGAAATGGTCGAAGCTATCCTCAAAGACAAAAAGAAAATTCTGCCTTGCGCCGCGTATCTGCAGGGAGAATACGGAGTCAATGGCCTGTTCGTCGGCGTTCCCTGCAAGCTCGGCGCGCGCGGCCTCGAACAGATCATTCAGATCAAGCTCACCGATGAAGAACAGGCGGCTCTCAAGAAGAGCGCCGACGCCGTTCAGGAGCTCGTAAAGGTAATCGGCGCCTAATTGTCGATCTCGTTGCGGACAGGGAACCGGTGTGAGCGCTGCTGCAGCTCTATCAATCAGTCTGGAGAAGACATGAACGCGAAGGAATTCTTCCTCAAATACTGGGACAAAGAAGCTCCGGCTACACGC
>JAFAUE010000094.1 GCA_019243475.1 Acidobacteriota bacterium
ACCTCTTTCATCCACTAAGCGCACTTCCACTCCCGGCAACGGCGTGCCCACGCTTCCCGGAATGCGTTGGCCTCGGTAAGAGTTGGAGAGCGCCATTCCCATTTCGGTCATCCCGTAGCGTTCGAGCAGCGTGTGACCGGTGATCTCTTTCCAGCGCTTCAGTGTGCCGACCGGAAGAGCCGCCGAACCGGAAACCATTAAGCGCAGCTTTGCAGCGCCCTTGGAGAGTATCCTTTGCCGCTCCCTCGGTGACGTTTCCCACTCGGCGATGAGCTTTAGGTAAATCGTCGGCACGGCCATGAAGAGCGTCAGTTCACCGGACGCTATTCGCTCCCAAACTGTTTTGGCGTCGAAGCGCGGCAGCATCTCGCAAATCGCGCCGGACCACATCGCGCAGGAAACTATGTTGATAATCCCGTGGACGTGGTGCAGCGGCAGGCAAAGCAGGATGCGGTCATCGGCCGACCACTCCCAGGCCGCAACCAGCGTTGCAACTTGTGCGGTAATGTTGGCATGGGTTGTGACGACGCCTTTAGGACGGCTGGTGGTTCCGCTGGTGTACAGGATCATCGCCCGCCGTTCGGGCGTGATAGCCGGCAGCACCGTCTCGGTGTGCGTCAGTAGATTCGCACACCCATGCGCCCGCAGGCTGCGGGTCGCGGCCAGAGAACGAACAATCGTCTCGTTCGCTTCGTCGAAGATAATGGCTTCGGCTTGCGTGTCGTCGAGAAGGTATTCGAGTTCAGCGGCTGGAGCGCCGAGCGGGAGCGGCACCGCGATGCCGCCCGCAAGCCAGATGCCCCACAGCACAGAAACCCAGCAATATGACGGCGTGATGAGGAATGCCACGCGCTCCTCATCGAGATCCATTCGCCGGCCGTCTTCCAGCAACGACGCTGCAACTCGCGATGCATCGCGCAGAAGTGCGTCGTAGCTATGCGTGCCGTCCTTATCGACGATCGCCCTGCGACGGCCGTGCTGCCGAATGCGCACGAAAAGCGGGAGCGAAGCAGCGTTCGGCATAGGCCGAGAATACGGCCCATGAGCTTTTTTGTCACACCTGGAAGAAGTAATTCCATGCAACGTGTTCAGCGCGTCTGCAACTGCTCTCTCCCGGTCAGTCAGCCTAGAATGGAATCTTTGCCGCAAAGCTGCGTTTGTAATGAAGGAGAACTAATGGTGAACAAGAATGAGATATCAGCGTCGGCAGCCGGGACACTGTCTCTGGAAGGCGAGCTGTCCGTGAACCGTCTCGGCTTTGGGGCCATGCGTCTCACCGGCGATGGTATCTGGGGACCTCCGCGAGATCGAAACAAAGCGATCGCTGTGCTGCGGCGCGCGGTCGAGCTCGGCGTGAACTTCATCGATACGGCGGACTCCTACGGCCCTAACGTCAGCGAGGAATTGATTGCGGAGGCACTCTCTCCATATCCCAAAGGGTTGGTGGTGGCCACTAAGGGAGGCTGGACGCGTCCCGGGCCTGGTCAGTGGACGCACAATGCCACTCCAGCGCATTTGCGCAAAGCGGTGGAAGGCAGCCTCAAGCGATTGCGAGTGGATCGCATCGAGGTCTATCAGCTGCATCATCCCGATCCGATCGTCGCATTGGAGGCATCGCTGGAAGCGCTAGCAGAGATGCGCGAGCAGGGCAAGATTCGTCTCGTGGGATTATCCAACGTAACTCGCGAGCACATCGAGCGCGCGCGGAAGGTCGTGCCCATCGTCTCCGTCCAAAATCGTTACAGCTTCGCCGACCGCGAGTGGGACTATGTTGTGGACTACTGCGACAGCAACGGCATTGCTTTTATCCCATGGTTTCCTCTGGGCGCCGGCCGGCTGGCAGGAGAGGTACTAGCCAAAATTGCAAGCTCGCACGCAGCCACTCCAATGCAGGTCGCGCTGGCCTGGCTCCTGCGTCGGGCCAAAATCATGCTTCCCATTCCGGGAACCAGCTCCGTCGAGCATCTGGAGGAGAACGTAGCCGCTTCGCGGGTCAAGCTAAACGAGCAGGACTTCCGAAGCCTCGCGGACGTGCCGCAGTTGGTGGGATCGCGGTAGCTTCCAGACGCCGTTGTCCCGATTTCGGACCATTCTCATTGGCGATCGCCACATTACCGGTTACTAGAGTGTTTCCCGAGTGAAAGTCTCAGCCGCTCGCAATGCCTTTCCGCAGTAAATTGCCCTCAGGAGCTCCCTTAGCACATGGGTTTTGTACTGATTCCGCTGATGATTGGGGTCTATCACCTCGTCATCTGGCTCTCGCGCCAGAGGGCTGTCGACGATCGAAGCATTGTCGTGCGCTATCGGCCACCGGATGGGCTCTCGCCTTGCGCAACGCGGTATTTGAAAATCGGCGATGTCGATTGGAAATCTCTTGCTGCGACCTTGCTTGCGCTCTCGGGCGCGGGCTGCTTGCGAATCCTGAGCCTGGGAGATACATGCGAGGTCGAGAACCTATATCCAGAACTATCGCAACTCATCAAGCTGCATCCCGAAGAAGCGTCGGTATTCAAAAAGCTTTTTCCCACACACAATCGCAGCTGCGTGATCAGCGCCAATACTTCGAAAGAAATCACGCTGGAACTGTTCCTCAACTTCAAAAGTCAGCTCCAGGAGCTCGGATACGAGTACAACTGGAGTGCATTGGCAGCGGTCTGGTGTGGAGCTGCTCTGAGCTATGCCTGGCTCGGCTATAGTCCGGAAAATCCGGCAATGGCGATAGTCCTGTGCGGATACTTCGCGGCGCTCGCGGTTTTCTCTCCACTCTTCTGGTATTCAGCTTCATCGCTGCGCGACATTGCCGCCAGACGATACAACGTCCGAACCACGCTGAATGTACTGTTGGCAGCGGCGATTATGCTGGGCTTTCTGCCTGCGCTGATTTGGGCAGTGTGCTCGCAGTTCGCACCGGAGTTCAACGCGAGTCTGTTGATCGGCTCCGTGGCGTTGTTCGCAGGATGGCAGATCTTTCGTCGCCCGAGCGCGGCGTTGAAAACCATGCTGGACGAAATCGAGGGATACCGTCGTTTCCTCTGCAGTGTTGAGCAAGACCGGATGGAGCGAATCGCAGCCGAAGAAGGCCTGGCATCCTGGCACGGCATCTTTGCGTACGCAGTTGCTCTCGACGTGAAAGAGCCCGTCGGCGACGCCATATCGGGAGCGCTTCTGCTCGAGCAAACAATGCCGTAAAGGCAGGGGACAGGGAAAGCCATCCGGTCCTCAAAAATGAAGAAAAGTCGCGCGAGTGCAATTCCCTGCTTCAGGGAATTTCTGAGGGAATTTTTCGTTTCTGCGTCTCGAATTTTGCGAGTTTGGCCCAAAATCCGCGAATTTCGGCTCGCAAGCAGGGAATTGCTCAGGGAATCACGGGAATTTACAACTTAACCTCTTTTGCTGCAGCCGATTACCGACGCTCCAACGCGCCCTTTTCACGCCGCAATACGGAATTAGCAGGGAATGCTGACGTTGACAGTGAGCTCACTCCTGCCCGAACAGCATCCGCTTCCAGACCCGATTCGGCATCGCACTGCCAAATGAGTTTGCACAGACTTTTGCACCACGACAAAAGAGCGCTTTAGCGCCCGACGGCTTTGCCTGTCCCCTGTACCCTGTCCCCTGCTTTATTCGTATCTCAGCGCGGCCAGCGGCTCTACGCGCAGTGCGCGGCGTGCCGGGATGTAGCAGGCAATCAGCGTGATTGCCACCAGGCCCAGCGCGACTGCCAGGAACGTCCACGGATCCGATGCGCTTACGCGATACAACAATCCGCGCATCACGCGCGTCAGGGCCAGCGCCGCGACCAGTCCCACGCCTACGCCGAAGGCGCCGAGGATCGCGCCTTGCTTCAGGATCATGCCGAGAACATTCTCCTGGCTGGCGCCCAGAGCCATGCGAATGCCAATCTCATGCGTGCGCTGCGTCACCGAGTACGACACCACGCCGAATATGCCAATCGCCGCCAGCACCAGGGCCAATCCGGCAAACGCTCCTACGAGCACCAGGCTGAACTTCGCCGTGGAAACAGCGTGCGCGCCGACTTCTTCCAGCGGCTTTACGTCCGTGATTGGGAGGTCTTTGTCGAGGGCGAGAACCTGCTGCGGCAACTCCGCGGCCAGGGCATCCAGATTGCCTTCCGCGCGCAGCGTCACAATGCGTTCGCCGCCGTCGCTGAACTGCCAGTCCGGCCAATAGAAGGCCGGCTTGGTAGAGGGCGCATCGGGCGAGTCCTTGATATCGGCGATCACGCCGACGATCATCACGTTCTTCACGCCCCAGAGGTTGAGCCGTTTTCCAATCGGGTCCTGTCCAGGAAAATAACGCTGCGCGAGTGAGTTGTTCACGATCACAACCGGCTGCGCCTTGGGAACGTCGGTAAGTTCAAAGAAGCGGCCGGCGAGCAGCGGAATGCCCAGCGCGCGGAAGTAGTCCGGCGACGCGAAATGATAGCGCGCTTCCGGTGAGCGATTCGGATCGGACGGCACGCCCACGATACCGAAGTCGGTGTTTTCGTCGAATCCCGTCCAGGGAATATCGGAGCCGATGCCCACCGACTGCACTCCGGGCAGCGCGCGCAAACGCTCCGCGAGGTTTTGGTAGAAGTGGATTCGGGCGGGCGGCCCGGGATAGCGCTTAACCGGAAGATCGATGTGGAAGGTCAGCGCTCCCGCCGGATTGAATCCGGGACTCACGTGCTCGAGGTTCACGAAGGTGCGCAGCAGCAGTCCCGCGCCGGTGAGGAGGATCAGCGCCAGCGCCACTTCCGATGTCACCAGTGCGCCGCGCAGATGCGCGCGCGTTCCACCCGACGTCGCCGTGCGATCGCCGTCTTTGAGCGACGCGTTTGGATCGGTTCGAGCCAGGGCCAACGCGGGCGCGAGACCGAACAGCAGCGCGGTGAGCGCGGTGACGATTACCGCGAACAGCAGCACCTGCGTGTCGATGTGCACCAGCTGCAGGCGCGGCAGCCTCTTTGGACTGAGCGCCACCAGTCCGCGCACGCCGCCTTCGGCGAGGACCAGGCCAAAGCCGCATCCCAGAAACGCGAGCAGAAAACTTTCCGTCAGCAGCTGGCGAATGATGCGCCAGCCGGCAGCGCCCAACACCGAGCGAATCGCAATCTCGCGATAGCGCGCCGTGGCCCGGCTCAGCGCCAGGTTGGCGACATTCACGCACGCGATCACAAGCAGCAATGCCACCGTGCCCATCAGGATGATCAGCAGCAGGCGCGCGCGTCCTACGATCTCTTCTTTCAGCGGCACGATCAGCACATGCGAGTCGTATCCGGGAATCTCGCGCGCGAGCTGCTCGCTGACGCCGTTCATGGCAGCGCTGCCTGTAGCCGGAGCGATTCCCGCTTTGAGACGCGCGACCATGTTCAGGTAGTGGCAGCCGCGGTCGCAGTTGTTGTTCGCGTGCGGCTGCAGCGGCAGCGGCCACCACAGATCCACCGTGTCACCATGGGCGGGAGTATGAAAGTCTCCGCCCACATGCTGCACCCCGGGCGGCATCACGCCGATCACTGTGAAGGGCTGTCCAGAGAGATCGAGCGTCCTGCCCACGACGTTCGGATCAGCCGCGAAGTGCGTACGCCAGAAGCGGTCACTCAGGACCACGACCTGGTTGTTGTTCTTGTGCTCTTCTTTCTCGTCGAAGTCGCGCCCCAGCACCGGGTGATATCCCAGCACGCGGAAGTATTCGTAGGTGACGCCCATTCCGGAAAGATGCTCCGGCCGGTCGCCAAGCGTGAGATCGAGATCGCGCTCGGCGTACAGCGCAGAACTGGAAAAGACCGAAGTGCGCTGGCGAAAGTCATAGAAGTCTGCCACGGCGACAGGAAAGTGCGGCTGCGTAGGCTCAACGGTGAAGACGCGCACCAGCTGTCCAGGCTCCGGGTAGGGAAGCGGACGAAGCAGGATCGCATCCACCAGACTGAAGATGCCGGTGGTAGCGCCAATCCCCAGCGCCAGCGTAAGCACAGCAATGACGGTGGGCCCAGGCGCCCGCCGCAGTATGCGAACGGCATAACGAACGTCCTGCTTCAAGCCTTCCATGAATCCTCCGTGCGGCGTATGAGCGTCGGCCGGGCAGGGCTTCGCCCGGCAGGCGCTTTATTAAGACGTGGGAGAAGGGAGTAGGTTTGGAAAGAATACGGCCCGCGCTACCGCCAAAACGAAGAGCCATTCGATTACCCAGCGGTCCAGCTAGCGCACGGCTTCTGAGTCGCCGGTTTGATGGTCTTCGATCTGGAAGCGAAGGAACTGATGCACGGCCTCGAGGGCTTGGGGATTGGCGGTGCTGATTCTTACCTCCGCTCCGGTCGGAGTTGGTTCAATTCGGTACTGAATCATCTTTCGCAACCGCTTCATGGTGGGCACTCCGGGCGGGGTTTTTTCATGAATGAGCATGGGAGCGTTGAAGTTCCCTGAGCTGAACATCGATGCGATGTGCTGCATGTGCATGCGTATCTGGTCGCGGCTCTCGACGTCGTTCGGATTGTCCGCGTCGGCGCGGATCAGCCCGCCATCTTTCAGCAGCTCGAAGTGATGGGTAGTCTTTTCGTGGGAGAAGCCCATCACGTTATCACCACGCTTCACGACGCCTTCGTGGTGCGCATCCTGAGCAAACACTGGATGCAGGGCGAGCAGGAGAATGAGCAAGGATTTCATCGCCAGTTTGGACGAGCGGGAGGGGGGAGTGTTAGCGGGGGAGAAGCAGTCAGCACTCAGCACTTAGACGGCCGCCAGCTGCCGGCTGCCAGCTGCCAGCTAAACAAAAGACCCTTCGACTCCGTCCGCCTCTGGCGGACTTCGCTCAGGGTGCCGACAGATAGGGAACAGGTTACAGGGGACAGGGACAGGGTGGATTGCTAGTTATCGGTCAACGGTTTATGGGGCAAAGATGCGGATTTGGTTTAGGTAATGATTTAGGGAAGGGCACGGATTAATCCGTGCCGTGATGGATGATGAAGAAAGCCGGCTTTAGCCGCTGGGGGAACCCCCGTCGCCGCAACGCTTACCTCAGGCGCTGAAGCGCGAGACAGTGGCAGCCTTCCCAATACGGCACAACTGAAATCCGGCACTCAGCAATCAGCATTCAGCAATCAGCTAAGGCAAAAGAGCTTGATGCGAATGGGGCAGCGCTTTAATTCTGCAGTTGGCACTCAGCTCTGTGCTGCGCGCTGACGGCTGAATGCTGATAGCTGATGGCTGAGTGCTGACGGCTGAGTGGTGACAGCTGAGTGCTGACAGCTGATTGCTGACCGCTGCCCCCTCACCCACTCATCAAAAACAACAACGGCCGATCCGGTTTGGGATTTACTTCCCAGAATTTCACCAGCACGGAATAGACCAGCAGGCCGGTCTCTCCTTCTCCCCAAAAGACGAACGCCAGCGACTGCTTCATCACGTTGCGCTGCGTGAGTCCGAGGATCACGCTGATGGGATTCAGTTCGTCGGTGAGGAATGCGACGGTGTTGGCGATGGCCGCGGCTCCATTCGCTTCGATCACGTAGTCGTCGCCTTCCGGCCGCACTCTCACCCGCAGGCAGGAGTAGAACTCGCTGCGATTATCGACCAGGCGCACGTACAGGAAGGCGATAGGCTCGCTGATTTTGAAATGGCTCTCGACTTTGTGCTTCAGCTCGAGGCGGTATTGCCGGTCGTTGGAGTGGTGCGGAAGGATGCTGACCTTCTTGTTCCGCATCGCATTCCACAGGCGCTCAGATTCCTCGTCAACGAACTCGAACTCGGAGACGCGCATTTCGGTGGCGCGGCGATAGCGGCTCACTCCGCTCAACGTGAGCAGCAGCAGAATGAAGCAGCTCGCGATGATCACGCCGTCCGGCCGTTCAATCACGTTGGCTACGAGCGTGTACGCAAACACCAGGCTGATGGTCCAGAAGTAGATTGCGCGCGCGTAGGAAACCGGCTTCCCGCGCGAGCGTTCGTGCCACAGCGCCAGGGACACGGCCACGGCCGCGGAGAGCATAAGCACCAGCACGCCGGTGGCATAGGCGCTGCCTTGGCGATCGACGTCGGCGCGGAAGATCCAGGTGACGATAATGTCGATGGCGAGCAACAGCAGCACCAGCGGACGCCGGTACGCGACCCACGGCGGCGCCATCCCAAAACGGGGCAGATAGCGCGGGATCAGGTTCAGCAGTCCGGTCATCGCGGATGCGCCGGCGAGCCACAGCACGAGGATGGTCGAAAGGTCGTACAAGCTGCCGAACTTGTTGCCGAGCAGTTGGTGCGCGAGATACGCCAGCGCGCGTCCGTTGGCCGGACCCCCGGCCTTATAGGCGCTCTCAGGAATCAGCAGCACGGCGACGAAACTCGAAAGCAGCAGCAGCACGCTCATGATGGCCGCGGCGGAGATCAGCAGCTTGCGCGTGTTGCGAATGCGTCCGCTGGGTACGCCGCGAGTGCTGGCGGCGGCCCGCTCCGTATGGCCGCCATCGACCAGCGGCATGACGGAGACGCCGGTTTCGAATCCGCTGAGTCCTAGTGCCAGTTTGGGAAAGAGCAGCGCCGAAGCGATGAAGATCGGCGTCCAGTCGCCATAGCCCTGCAGCGCGCGCTGCCAGTGCTGGAGCGCTTCCGGATGGTTATAGATCACGCCCAGTGCGTACAGCAGAACACAGATGTTGAGCAGGATGTACGGGATGGTTGTCGCCGCGACGACGACGATTGCCTCGCGAAATCCGGCAATAAAGACGATGGCCAGCAGCGCCAGCAGCAGCAGCGTGACTTTCTCATAGTGCTGTCCGATGAGCCCGTGCAGGTATGGATTCTCGACGGCGTGGCGCGCGGCGTCGGCGGCAGAGAGCGTCATGGTAATGACGAAGTCGGTCGCGGCAAACCCGAGCAGCACGAGGACAAAGATCTTGCTCTTCCATCCGCTGAGCAGGTTTTCCAGCAGCGCGATCGAACCCTGTCCGGCATAGGACCGCGCTGCGACCTCGGAGTAGATAGGCACGGCGCCGAAGATCGTGACCAGCACCAGGATTCCCGTTGCGGGAACTGACAGCGCTCCGGCTGCAAGCAGGGCGATTCCGGGCTGGTAGCCGATGGTCGAGAAGTAATCGACGCCGGTGAGCCACAGCACCAGATACCAGGGATGAGTGTGGTCGCCGGCCTCCTGCACGTCGAGCGGGCTGCCGGTAAACAGGAATCGACTTAGCGCATTCTTTCGGCGCGGCCTGGCTTCGGGGATGGGAACCGTGGTGGTAGGCAAAGGAAGAGATTACAGCAGCCGTGCTACTCTTTGGGGCCGATTCATAGCTACATCGAAAAAGGGACCGCGTCAAAAAGCGAAAACAACCAGGGTGAGCGATGAGATTCAAGGAAAACAAGCGTACTCGACGAGAGTTTCTTCGCGGCGCATTCGCTGCCGCGGCGGCAATCACTGGCGGAAAATCGGCATTCGCCAGCGGGCCCCTGGCGGGGAAATCGGCGAATGCCGCACATGAAGCTCTTCCGCTCGAGACGGGCACCGGCTCTGGCGCACCGCCGAACATTGTTTTCATTGTTGCCGATGATCTGGGATATGCCGATGTTTCCTGTTATGGGCGTCCTGACTTCCGCACGCCGAGCATCGATGCGATTGCCGCTCGAGGTGTGCGCTTTCTGCAGGGCTACGCCAATTCTGCGGTTTGCAGCGCGACCAGAACGGCGCTCATTACAGGACGCTATCAATACCGTCTCGCCGTCGGACTGGAAGAGCCGCTCGCCGGCAGGGCCGAAATAGGACTGCCGCCCGAGCATCCCACGCTTCCGTCGTTGCTGAAGAAGGTTGGTTACGGCACCACGCTGATTGGCAAGTGGCATCTCGGCGTATTGCCAACATTCGGTCCGTTGAAGAGCGGCTACGACCATTT